>NZ_SCND01000007.1:0-42526 GCF_005503585.1 Pseudomonas sp. 2VD | reverse complement strand
GGGTACGCCACCGGCGCGTTGCTTGGCGGGGTCGCGCCGGTGGCGTACCCGCCCTACGCAACCCGCCCGGCTCAACTGCTTACCTTGCCGGTGCGGTCGTTGATCACGAACAGCTTGCCGTTGGCGTCGCGCACGAGGATTTCCGCGCCCGGCTGGCCATCCATGTCGGCCACCGAATCGATGCTGTAGTTGACGTCGCCGATGCGGTAGTCGCTGCTGGCACCGCTGGCGTGGTGGATGACCCGCACCTTGCCCTGCATCACCACGATCAGCTCGTTGCCCGGCTTGCCGTCGGTGTCCGCGGTGCCGCCATAGAGTGCCCAGGCGCTGGCGCCGATGCTGTATTCCTTGCGGGAACTGGCGTTGCTGATCACGTAGATGCCGGTGCTGGTGCGGCCGATGATCTCCGCGCCGGGCTGGCCGTCGAGGTCGGCGATCTGTGCGAGCGCGTGGTAGCCGCTGAAGGTGAAGTCCTTGGCGCCACTGGTGCGCGGGTCGATGACCTTGACGCCGTTGCCCATGTTCAGCACCAGTTCCTTGCCCGGCGCGCCGTCCACGTCGGCGACGTCGAACAGGCCCCAGGTGCCGTTGTAGCTGAAGGTGGCGTCGCGTTGCGTACGGGTGCGATCGAATACGGTGCGCACGCCGTTGCCGATGCTGAGGATGACTTCGTCGCCGGCGACGTTGTCGACGTCGGTGGCACGCATGATCGCCCAGGAGACGTTGCCTACCGGGTACTTGCGCTGGGTGGTGCTGGCGTGGGAGACGATCACCAGGTCGGGACCGGCCTTGACCAGGATTTCCGCGCCGGGCTGGCCGTCGGTATCGGTGGCGCCGAAGACCGACCAGACCACGTTGCCGAAGCTGTAGTTGCGGGTGCTGCCGCCTTCCACCACCTGCAGGTTGGCGCCGTCGCGGTAGACCGCGGCGAGCTGGCCGTTGCCCCGCAGGTCCCAGGTTCCTACCAGAACGCCGGCCGCCTGGGCTGCGCTGGCGCAGAGGGAGAACAGTGCCGTGCCGAGCAGGCAGGCGCGCTTGATCGCTGGTTTCATAAAGTCCCTTTCATATCGCTGTCGAGGCCGGCCGGATGCCGGCCGCAGCAGCATAGGACAGCGCTTGCCGCGCTCAAGGGAAACGCGAGGGATTTGTCGAGCGCTTGGCATTTGTTCGTGAAACTGGTTGCCCGCCCAGCAGGCGGGCGCGGGTGTCGCTCGGCGGCTCGCCGGTCCAGCGCTTGAAGGCGCGGGTGAAGTTGGTTGGATCGCTGTAGCCCAGGTACAGGGCGATACGCTGCAACGACACCTCGGGACGCCGCAGCAATCGCAAGGCCTGGCGCTGGCGAGCCTGGCCGAGCAACTGGCGAAAGCTGGTGCCGGCGTCATGCAGATGCCGCTTGAGGCTGCGGCTGGACAGGTGCAGGCGCGTGGCTACTTCCTCCAGGTTGGGGAAACGCTGTTCCTGGCGTTCCAGCTCCAGCCGCACGCGGGCGCAGATGTCCCGGCGGCCGGCATCGAGCAGCGCCAGTTCGCGTTCGCAGTGTTCGCGGGCGCGGCGCAATGCAGCCGGATCGGCCATCGGTAGCGAGCGGGCGAGCAGGATGGCGGGGAACACCAGCTGGACGTGGGCCTGGTCGTAGCGGCACTGCGGCAGCGGCACAGGCACGGCAGGTTCGGGATAGTCGAAGTCGAGCCTGCCGGCCAGGGCCGGTTCGCCGAGCAGCCAGGCGCCGGAGCGATACAGGCCGATCAGCAGGGCTTCGCTGAAGTACCGGTGCAGCGCCGGCGGGAGCGCAGGGCCTGGCAGCAGGCGCAGGATCACCTGCTCGTCCTCGCGCAGCAGGCTGATTTCGACGTTGCCCTGCAGCAGCGGCATGTAGCGCAGCGCCAGGCACAAGGCATCGCCGAGCGTCGCCGAGGCCATCATCGCGTAGCCCAGGCTGCCATGGGCGGTGGGAGGCGTGCGCAAGGCGAGCTGTGCGCCCAGGCCGGGGTCGCCGCTCAGCGCGAGCGCCGTGGCGGCGATCGCCTGGTACTGCTGCGATGTTACGCGTGCTTCCGGCTCTTCCAGTCGCAGCGTCGACAGACCGATTTCCCGCAGCAGCGCGCGTCCGTCCAGGCCGCGTTCCTCCAGCAGGCCGAGCAGCAGGCGCGGATAGGCGGCGGTGATGGTCGGTGCGTCGGAGTCCGTGCGGCGGCTCATGCTGGCGTGTCCTGGCCCGAAATGATCGGCAGTCTGGCGCGAGCGCGTCTGCCGCTGCATTGGCTGGCGCCGCGATACTGCCCGGCAACGCAGTCAAGCGGAGAACGAGCGATGCATCCCTGGGTACGACGCAACATTCCGCAACTGGCCGGGCGCCTGGCGCTGGTCACCGGCGCCAACAGCGGCCTGGGTTGGCAGGCGGCGCGCACGCTGGCCGGCAAAGGGGCGACCGTGGTGATGGCCTGCCGCAATCGCGAACAGGCGGAGCGGGCGCGGCGGGCGATCCTCGACGAGTATCCCCAGGCACGCCTGGAGCTGGCCGATCTCGACCTGGCCGACCTCGCCTCGATCCGCGCCTGCGCCGCCGGTTTCCGCCAGCGCCACGAACGCCTCGATCTCTTGTTCAACAACGCCGGAGTGATGTTCCTGCCCCTGCGGCGTACCCGCGACGGTTTCGAGATGCAGATGGGCACCAATCACCTTGGCCACTTCGCGCTTACGGGACTGCTGCTGGACTCGTTGCTGGCCGCTCCACGGCCCAGGGTGGTGGGCATGACCAGCGGTTTCAACCAGTTCGGCCGGCTGCCGCTCGACGACCTCAACGCCGAGCGCGGCTACAACCGCTATCTCGCCTATTGCCACAGCAAGCAGGCCAATCTGCTGTTCAGCCTGGAGTTGCAGCGCCGCGCCGGCCAGCGGGGCGTGCTTCTGCAGAGCCTGGCGGCGCATCCGGGCTACGCGGCGACCAACCTGCAGTACGCGGCGCCGGCGATGTCTGGTTCGCGCCTGGGACGCTGGGCGATGAAGGTGGCCAACGGAGCGTTCGCGCAATCGGCGGAGATGGGGGCGCTGCCGGCACTTTCCGCGCTGACCGAACAGCGCTGGTATGGCGGCGCCTATGTCGGCCCAGATCGCTGGCTGGAAACCCGCGGTTATCCGGCGGCGGCGCGGATTCCGCGGAATGCGCGCGACCTGGGGCTGGCCGCGCGGCTGTGGGCGCTATCGGAAGAACTGACCGGAGTACGCTTCTGGTCGTAGTGAAGGCGCCGGGAGACCGGCGCCTCGAACTCAGTGGGCGGCCTGCGCCAGAGTGTTGCCAGGCAGGGCCGGCAGGCGCGCCAGGTGCAGCGAGACCAATACCGCGACCACCAGCAGCGAGCCGATGAACAGTCCGATGCCGTTCCAGCCGTAGTAATGCCAGAACACCCCGCCGAGGGTGCCGGCCAGGCTCGAGCCGACGTAGTAGCTGAACAGGTAGAGCGACGAGGCCTGGCCCTTGGCGCGCAGGGCGCGGCGCCCGATCCAGCTGCTCGCCACCGAGTGCGCGCCGAAGAAGCCGAAGGTGAACAGCAACAGGCCGGCGAGCATCAGCGGGATCGGCTCGAACAGGGTCAGCAGCAGGCCGCCGAGCATCAGCAGGATGACCGCCCAGAGCACCTTGCGTCGCCCCAGCTTGTCGGCCAGCGAACCGACCCAGGCCGAGCTGTAGATGCCCGAGAGGTAAACCACCGAGAGCACGCCGACCACCGCCTGGCTCATGTGGTAGGGCTCGGCCAGCAGGCGGTAGCCGATGTAGTTGAACAGGGTGACGAAGCTGCCCATCAGCAGGAAGCCGATCAGGAACAGCCAGGGCAGTCCGGCGTCGCGGAAGTGCAAGCGGTAGCCGTTGAGCAGGGTCGCCGGCTTCAGCGGTGCCGGCCGGAAGTGTTTCGACTCGGGCAGCACGCGCCAGAACACCAGCGCGGCGACCAGGGCCAGGCCGCCGAGGACCGCCAGTGCGGCATGCCAGGAGATGAAATCGACCAGGACGCCGCTGATCAGGCGTCCGCTCATCCCGCCGATGGCGTTGCCGCCGATGTACAGGCCCATCGACAAGCCGATGTGCTGCGGATGGATCTCTTCGCTGAGATAGGTCATCGCCACCGCGGCCAGGCCGCTCAAGGACAGCCCGACCAGCGCGCGCATCAGCAGCACGCCATGCCAGGTGGGCATCACCGCGCTGCCGAGGGTGAACAGCGCGGCGGCCAGCAGCGAGACGACCATCACCGGCTTGCGGCCGATCGCGTCGGAGATCGGGCCGGTGACCAGCAGGCCAAGGGCGAGCATGGCGGTGGCGACGGACAATGCCAGGCTGCTTTCCGCGGCGCTGATGGAAAACGCCTTGGACAGCACCGGCATCATCGGCTGGATGCAGTAGAGCAGGGCAAAGGTGGCGAAACCGCCGGAGAACAGCGCCAGGGAGGTGCGCATGAACTGCGGGGTGCCTTTTTCGATATAGCGTTCGACTTCGGTGGCGGCTTCCAGCACCTCGTTGGCTGCTTCGCGGGCCGCCTCGATTAACGCGGGTTCTTCTTCGGCCTGTGGCCGGACTTGCGGATTGCTCACGGGGCACCTCTGGGGACGGTGGCGAGCAGGCACAACGAGGCCGCGCCACCTGGATTTCAGGGACAAGGGGTCGTTGTTGGAGGTTATGTGGCAAAGGATATAGATAGGTTTATATGATTTCCAATATATTGATCGACACGATTGATATGTAAAAAGACCTAATTGGAGGGGCCGTGTGGAACTCAGGCACCTGCGCTATTTCATCGCCGTCGCCGAGGAGCTGCACTTCGGCCGCGCCGCCGAGCGCCTGGGGATCTCCCAGCCGCCGTTGAGCCAGCAGATCCAGGCGCTGGAGGAGGAAATCGGTGCGCGCCTGTTCGAGCGCACCAACCGCCGCGTCGAACTCACCGACGCCGGCCGGCTGTTCCTCGACGAGTCCCGCCAGGTGCTGGCCCAGGTAGACAAGGCGGTGCTGCTGGCGCGTCGCGCCCACCTGGGGGAACTGGGCGAGCTGAAGATCGGTTTCACTTCCTCGGCACCCTTCACCTCGACCATACCCAGCAGCATCCATGCCTTCCGCAAGGCCTATCCGGACGTACACCTCGACCTGCAGGAAATGAGCAGCCGCCAGGTACTCAAGGCGCTGCTCGAGGAAAGCCTGCAGGTGGGCGTGATCCGCCCGCTGGCGCTGCCGGATGCGGTGCATTGGGTGGAGTTGTTCCGCGAACCGCTGGTGGCGGTGCTGCGGGCCGACCATCCGCTGGCGGCCGGCAGCGAGGATGGCCTGGCCATCGCCGCCCTGGCCGAGGAGCCCTTCGTGTTCTTCCCGCGCAGCTACGGCACCGGGCTCTACGACCAGGTCATCGCCCTGACCCGACAGGCCGGCTTCAGCCCGCGCATCGCCCAGGAGGCCAGCGAGGCGATGACCATCATCGGCCTGGTCTCGGCCGGACTGGGGGTGTCGATCCTGCCGGCGTCGTTCCGCCGCACCCGGGTCGACGGCGTGGTCTACCGCACCCTGAGCGATCCCGAGGCGACGACTGCGGTATGGCTGGTCCGCCGGCAGAACGAGGGCTCGCCGCTGGCGCTGTCCTTCATCGACCTGGTGACCCGCGAGGCGGCCAGCCTGCGCCGGCGCTGAACCGCTCTATGTCAGGACCGAGACGGCGCTCGCGCTTGCCCGCGGCTTTGCCTATCATCCGGGATCAGGCTCGGCTCACGGAGATTTCCCATGCGGCGCGTGGTGTTCAATCAGAAAGGCGGGGTAGGCAAGTCCAGCATCGCCTGCAACCTGGCGGCGGTCAGCGCGGCGGAGGGCTATCGCACCCTGCTGGTGGACCTGGACGCCCAGGCCAACTCCACGCACTACCTGACCGGACTGACCGGCGAGGACCTGCCGGTGGGGATCGCCGACTTCTTCAAGCAGACCTTGTCTTCCGGGCCCTTCAGCAAGAAGGGCAGGGTCGAGATCTACGAGACGCCGTTCGACAACCTGCACATCGTCACCTCCAGCCCCGAACTGGCCGACCTGCAGCCGAAGCTGGAGTCGAAGCACAAGATCAACAAGCTGCGCAAATTGCTGGACGAACTGGACGAAGACTACGACCGGATCTACCTGGATACCCCGCCGGCACTGAATTTCTACACGGTATCTGCGCTGATCGCTGCCGATCGCTGCCTGATTCCCTTCGATTGCGACAGCTTCTCCCGCCAGGCGCTGTATGGCCTTCTCCAGGAGATCGAGGAACTGCGCGACGACCACAACGAAGACCTGCAGGTCGAGGGCATCGTGGTCAACCAGTTCCAGCCGCGCGCCAGCCTGCCGCAGCAACTGCTCGACGAGCTGGTGGCGGAGGAACTGCCGGTGCTGCCGGTGTACCTGATGAGTTCGGTGAAGATGCGCGAGTCGCACCAGGCTTGCACTCCGCTGATCTTCCTCGAACCGCGGCACAAGCTGACCCAGCAGTTCGTCGAGTTGCACGGGCTGCTCGAAAGCTGAGCAGCCTCTGCGGCAGCGCTTCTACGAGGTAACCAGGACGTCGCAGCTCGGCTGGCGCAGGTAACGCTGCGCCAGGTTGCCGAGCAGCGCCTGCATCAGCGCGTTTCGGCTGTGCCGGCCGAGGGCGAGCAGCTCCGGCTGGCGCTGCTTCAACGCGGCGTCCAGGCTGTACGGCAGCACGCCGGGAACCACTTCGTGGCTCAGCTGCGGCCCGACGCCCGGCAGGCGCTCCTGCTCGTCGCTCAGCAATTGTTCGATCAGCCCGGCCTGGGTGGCCAGGTGCGCGGCATTCTGCCGGGGCAGGCCGAGCACGCCGTCGTCGGGGGACTCGAACACGTGCAGGGCGTGCAGGTCGGCTTCCACCGGCAGCAGGCGGTAGGCCTGGCGCAGCGCGGTACAGGCGCACTGGGAAAAGTCCAGGGCGCTGAGCGCCTGGCGGTAGGGTTCGTCCGCCTCGCGCACGGCGAGCAGCACCGGCACCCGGCTGCGCCGCACCACTTGGTCGAGGGTGGTGTTGCCGAAGCGTTCGAAGGTCTTCTGGTGGTGTGCGCCCATCAGCAGCAGGTCCGGTTCGAGCGCCCGGGTCTGCTGCAGGATGCCGTCGATCGGCTGGCCCCTGAACAGGTGGATGGCGCTGTCCTCGTCGAGGCCGGCCTCCTTGCGCTTGAGTTGCAGCATGGCGCTGACGGTCTTCACCGCCGACGCCGATAGCCCCGGGTCGTACACGTGCAGCAGACTGACCCGCGCATCGTGCTGGCGGGCCAACTGGGCGGCGCGGGCGAGGGCGACGTCGGCTTCCGGGGTGAGGTCGTGGGCGACCAGGAGGTGGCGGATCATGGCGGACTCCGTGGGATGGCTACGCTGGCTTCCCCACTGTCGCGCCGCAGCTCGCTACGGACCTTGATCCACGGCAGAAAAAACCTTCGCCGGGCCCTGCGAAATCTGCCAGTCAGGGTCGCGCGTGGCTGCGTAGCTGGTACAGCGCGGCGCTTTCCGCCACTACCTCGTCCTGCTCGTCGGTGAGTTGCAGTTCGAGGCTGTATTCGGCCTTGCCGCGCTCCCCGGCCTCGGTTTCCAGTTGGCGGATGCGCTCGGCATCCAGGCGTGCCTCGACGCGTATGTCGCCCTTGGCAGGACGGCGGAAGCGCAAGGTCATCTCCTTGACGATGGGATAGAAGCGGGCGCTGTCGAAGCTGGTCAGGAACAGCGCGCCACCGGGAAGTTCGGCGAGGGTGAAGAGCGCCCCGGCGTACATGCTGCCGATGTGGTTCTCGTTGCCGGCGCCCGGCATGCGCAGGCGCACGTAGCCGGGTTCGAGGACTTCCGCCCTGAGTCCGCTGCGCTGGACGAAGGCGATCTTTTCTTCGGTCAGGTGCCTGGCGAGTTCGGTGGGCAGTGGCATGGCGCTCTCCATGTCGGGGATCCCAGCCAGACTAGCCGGCCGGCCAGGCCGGGCAAGGACCGAAACGCTCGCCCGGACTGACCGATCCGCTCAGCGTGCGGCGGCGGCCAGGGCCTGGTCGAGGTCGGCGAGGATGTCGTCGATGTGCTCGATGCCGATCGACAGCCGCACCATGTCGTCGGAGACTCCGGCGCGGGCCAGTTCCTCCGCGTTCAACTGGCGGTGGGTGGTGCTCGCCGGGTGGCAGGCCAGGGACTTGGCGTCGCCGATGTTGACCAGCCGCACCACCAGCTTCAAGGCGTCGATGAAGCGCGCGCCGGCGGCGCTGCCGCCCTGGATGCCGAAGGACAGGATCGCCGCCGGGCGGCCCCCCAGGTAGCGCCGGGCCAGGGCGTGCTCGGGGTTGTCGGCGAGGCCGGCGTATTTCACCCAGGCCACCTGCGGATGCTGCTGCAGGTAGCGGGCCACGGCGAGGGCGTTGTCGCAGTGGCGCTCCATGCGCAGCGCCAGGGTCTCCAGGCCTTGGAGGATGAGGAAGGCGTTGAACGGCGAGAGCGCCGCGCCCATGTTGCGCAGCGGTACCACCCGGCAGCGGCCGATGAAGGCGGCGGGTCCGAAGGCCTCGGTGTAGGTGACGCCGTGGTAGGACGGATCGGGCGTGTTCAGCAGCGGGAAGCGCGACTTGTTCGCCGCCCAGTCGAATCTGCCGGAGTCGACCACGATCCCGCCGATGCTGGTGCCGTGGCCGCCCATGTACTTGGTCAGCGAGTGCACGACGATGTCGGCGCCGTGCTCGAACGGCCGGCAGAGCACCGGGGTGGCTACCGTGTTGTCGACGATCAGCGGCACGCCGTGGCGGTGAGCGGCGTCGGCTAGTGCCTGCAGGTCGATGATGTTGCCCGCCGGGTTGCCGATGGTTTCGCAGAACACGGCCTTGGTCCGCTCGTCGATCAGCGCTTCCAGGGCGGCGATGTCGTCGTGGGCGGCGAAGCGCGCCTGGATGCCGATGCGTGGGAGTGTGTGGGCCAGCAGGTTGTAGGTGCCGCCGTAGAGCTTGGCCACCGAGACGATGTTGTCGCCGGCCTCGGCGACGGTCTGGATCGCGTAGGTGATGGCCGCCATCCCCGAGGCCACCGCCAGCGCCCCGACCCCGCCTTCCAGCGCCGCGACGCGCTGTTCCAGTACGTCGTTGGTGGGGTTCATGATCCGTGTGTAGATGTTGCCCGGTACCTTCAGGTCGAACAGGTCGGCGCCATGCTGGGTGTCGTCGAAGGCGTAGGAGGTGGTCTGGTAGATCGGCACCGCCACCGCGCGGGTGGTCGGGTCAGGGCTGTAGCCGGCGTGGACGGCCAGGGTTTCCAGTTTCATGCAGCGTTCCTTCGGGCAGATTGGAAGGACGCAGCATGGGAAAGCGCGCCGGGCGGGTCAATGCGCCCGGGCAAGGAAAAGCGTGCCTGGTTAGACTGTTGTGTTCGCCGCTTATGCCTGTCAGCGCAGGCCGATGTAGATGTTGTAGGCGCTGATCAGGGTGATCAGGGTGCCGACGATGACCAGCAGGGTGCGCGGCGAAAGCTTCTTGCACAGCAGGGCGGCGAACGGTGCGGCGAACAGGCCGCCGAAGACCAGCCCGGCGACCATCTTCCAGGTGTCCGGCTGGCCGGCGAGGAGGATGAAGGAGGTGGCGCTGGCGATGGTCAGGAAGAACTCGGCGAAGTTCACCGAGCCGATGGTGGTGCGCGGGTCGCTACCCGAGCCGATCAGGCTGCTGGTGACCACCGGGCCCCAGCCGCCGCCGCCGGCAGCATCGACGAAGCCGCCGAAGAGTGCCAGCTTGGCCACGTGGCGCGGTGCCCGGCGCTTGATCACGTGGCGGTAGGCCTTGCTCAGGATGTACAGGCCCATCAGCAGCAGGTAGGCGGAGATGAAGGGCTTGAGCTGGTGGCCGTCGAAGCGGGTTATCAGCACGGCGCCGAGCACCGCGCCGATCATTCCCGGCAGCAGCAGGCGGAGGAAGAGTGACTTGTTGACGTTGCCGAGCTTGACGTGGGAAATCCCGGAAAAGCCGGTGGTGAACACTTCGGCGATGTGCACGCTGGCGCTGGCAGCGGCCGGCGTGGCACCGGCGCTGAGCAGGAAGGTAGTCGCGGTGATGCCATAGGCCATGCCCAGCGCACCGTCGATCACCTGGGCGAAGAAGCCCACCGCCACCGCGCTCCAGAAACCCCGGCTGGTCAGGGCCTGCTCGATGATCTCGAAGCCGTTGCTGCCGCCGTTGTCGAAGAACAGGCGCCAGGCCAGGAAGGCGAGCAGGCCGACCAGGATCAGCACCGCCGCCCACATGGCGGCGCGCAGTACCGGGTGGTCGTCCGGATGGGTGACGAAATCTTCGACAGGAGGCAGACCTAGCGCCTGGTGTTCGGTGTTGATCGAACTCTGGCTGAGATCGAGGTCGCGTATCTTCATGCGGCAAGGCGCCTGACAGGAGGTGGTAGAACAGGCTGGAATAAGTGTGGCGGCGAAGATAATCGGCTTTTCTTAGTGCGTCTAAGAAGTTTTCCGAAGGTATTTATTCCATTGCGGCATTATCGGCCGCCGTTCTGTCAGGGCATCCCGTCAGGAGGAGCAACTGATTTCCAGGTGCCGCCCCCAGTCCGGCGGGCGCCGAGTGAAGCGCTCCATGCCCGGCTGTTCCTCGAACGGGCGACTCAGCACCTGGTGCAGCAAGCGGACTTCCGTGTAGTCGCCCTGCTCGGCCGCTTCGATAGCCTGCTGTGCCAGGTAGTTGCGTAGCACATAGAGCGGATTGACCGCGTGCATGCGCCGGCGCCGCGACTCCTGGTCTCCGCCTTCTTCCTCGACGCGCCGGCGGTAGGCCTCGGCCCAGCGGTCGAAGGCCTCGCGGTCGACGAAGTCGTCGCGCAGGCTGGCCAGCGCCCGCTCCGGAGTTTCTTCGCCGAGTTGGCGGAAGAACAGCGAGTAATCCACCGCGCTGCCCTGCATGCGCTGCAACAGTTCCTGGACCAGGGCCTGGTCGTTCTCCGCGGCGACGCCCAGGCCCAGGCGCCGGCGCATCAGATCGAGGTAGTGGGCCTGGTAGAGGGGCAGGAACAGGTCGAGGCTGGCGCGCAGTTCGTCCACTTCCACCAGTGGTGTCAGCGCCTGGGCCAGGGCGGCCAGGTTCCAATGGGCGATCGGTACCTGGTTGCTGAAGGAGTAGCGGCCGGCGTCGTCGGAGTGATTGCAGATGTGATTGGCGTCGAAATCGTCGAGGAAGGCGTAGGGCCCGTAGTCAAAGGTAATACCGAGGATCGACATGTTGTCGGTGTTCATCACCCCGTGGCAGAAGCCATAGGCCTGCCAGCGGGCGATGAGTTCGGCGTTGCGCTCGACGACCTGGCGGAACATCGCCGCGTACGGCCGCTCGGCTGCGTTGCAGTCGGCGAAGTGGTGTTCCTGGACGAACGCCGCCAACTGTTTCAACTGGTCGTGCTGGCGGGTGTAGTAGAAGTATTCGAAGTGACCGAAGCGCACGTGACTGGGCGCCAGGCGCAGCAGCATCGCCGCGCTTTCCTTCTTCTCGCGCCAGACCGGCGTGCTCGAACCGATCACGCAGAGCGCCCGGCTGCTGGGAATGCCCAGTGCCGGAAGGGCTTCGGAGGCGAGGAACTCGCGGATCGACGAGCGCAGCACGGCGCGGCCGTCGCCCATCCGCGAGTAGGGGGTCTGGCCGGCGCCCTTGAGGTGCAGGTCCCAGTGCTCGCCGGCCTGGTTGATCACCTCGCCGAGCAGCAGGCCGCGGCCGTCGCCCAGGCGCGGGTTATAGGAGCCGAACTGGTGGCCGGAATACACCATCGCCCGCGGCTCGGCCTCCGACCACAGCTTGTGCCCGCCGAACAGCTCGGCGAACAGCGCTTCGTCACTGGTTTCCGCTGGCAGGTCGAGCAGCGCCAGGGTGGCGGGGCTGGCTACCACCAGGCGCGGCTCGGCGATGGGGTCGGGCAGGACTTCGGTGGAGAAGGCGTCGCCCAGGCGGGCGAAGCGGTTGTCGAAGTCGAGGTCGTCGAGTGATTTCAAGAGAGGCCTCCGGCAATTCCCGAGCATTGTGCTGGGAATTGCCGGAGGGCGTCCAGGCCCGAAGGTTCAGCGGGTCGGTTCGGCGGGACCGTCCTGGCCCTTGAGCGCGGGCGGATTGCCGACGCCGCTGTGCTGCGGCTCGCCGACGAACAGCTGGACCTGCTGGCCCTGGAGGTTCTTGACGAACACATCGACCTGGTTGAAAGCCATGTCGATCTTGTGTTCGCGGAAGCTGGTGGCGATCTTCGTCAGGATCTCGTCGGTGGAGGGGTTGCGGTCGCCCAGTTCGCGGACGTGGAAGCGCAGCTCGTAGTCGAAGGTGCTGGCGCTGATGGTCAGGAAGTACAGCAGCGGCTCCGGGTCGCGCAGTACCCGCGGGTTTTCCTTGACCGCCTGCATCATCAGCTTGCGCGCCAGCGGCAGGTCGGTCTCGTAGGCCAGGCCGATCTTGATGGTGACCCGGGTCACGGTATCGCTCAGCGACCAGTTCACCAGTTGCCCGGTGATGAAGGTCTGGTTCGGGACGATGATCTCCTTGCGGTCGAAATCGGTGATGGTGGTGGCACGGATGCGGATCCGACTGACCGTGCCGGACAGGTTGCCGATGGTCACCACGTCGCCTATTCGCACCGGACGCTCGAAAAGGATGATCAGGCCGGAGACGAAGTTGGAGAAGATCGCCTGCAGGCCGAAGCCGAGCCCTACCGAGAGCGCCGCCACCAGCCATTGCAGCTTGTCCCAGCTGACCCCGAGAGTGGACAGGGCGCTGACGATGCCGATGCCGCTGATGGCATAGGAAAGCAGGGTGGTGGTGGCGTAGGCGCTGCCCTGGGCCAGGGTCAGGCGCTGTAGCACCAATACCTCCAGCAGGCCGGGCAGGTTGCGCGCCAGGGCCACGGTGACCACCGCGATGGCCAGCGCCGCGAGGAAGTCGCGCAGGCTGATCGGCACGCTGGTGGCCGCTTCGCCGGTGCCGGCGGTGTACTGGTACAGGGTGACGTTGTCGAGGTAGGAGATCACGCTGATCAGGTCGGCCCAGACCCAGTACAGGCAGACGATGAAGCCGATCAGCAGGGCCAGGCGGATCAGCCGCAGCGATTGCTGGTTGATCTGCTCGATGCCGAGGGTCGGCTCCTCGACGTTGGTCTCGCCGTCGACGCCTTCCTTCGCCGCGTTCTGCCGTTTCGCCAGGGCCCGGGCGTAGGCCAGGCGCCGGGCCGCCACACCCAGGCCGCGGACGAAGGCGGCCTCGATGACGAACCAGAGCAGCAGCAGGTAAAGGGTATCGATGAGACGGTCGGTGAGCTTCAGCGAGGTGTAGTAGTAGCCGAAGCAGACCGCGACGAAGAGCACCAGCGGCAGCGCGGTGAAGAGGAGGCCGACGATCATCTTGATCAGCGACGGACGCTCGTCGCCGGGGCTGCTGAACAGCAGGCGGCTGAGCAGCCAGGCCATGGCCGCGTAGCCGAGCAGGACCACGGCGATGCCGATCACGTCGTCGGCCAGACTCGCCGGCTGGTGCTCGGCCACCGTCACCACGCCGACCAGCGCCAGGACCACAACGCCGAGGCGGACCAGGTGCCTGTCGAGGAAGCCGACCTGTTCGCGGCTCCAGTGGAAATGCCGCTCGGCGATGCCGCCCGGGGTGAGGATGCGATGGGCGGTGTAGAACAGCAGCCAGACCTGGGCCATTTCCAGCAGGGCGCTGCCGAGGGTGGCGTTCTGGCCGCGGGCGTCCAGCAGCAGGGCCAGGCCGGCGACGGCGAAGGTCAGGGTGCCGGGCAGGGCGAGGAGGATGGTGATCAGGATCGCCAGCGGGGTATGCAGCTGGCTGTCGCGCTTGAAGTGGCCGATGTCGTCGTTCAGCTCCGCCAGCTTGTCGTACAGGTAGCGGCGTTTCCACAGCAGAGCGGCGATCAGCAGGAACAGCGGCAGGAACAGCAGCGGCCGATCGACCAGGCCTTCGCCCAGTTCACGCACCCCGGAGCCCCAGGGGATCTCGGTGAGCTGGTTCTTCAGCAGGGTCGGGGTCATCTTGAACCAGGACAGGTCGAGCGGCTGGTTGCTGGGAATCCAGAACATCTGCTCGTCGAGGGTGGTGCGCAGGCTCTCGCTGGTGGAAAGCAGCTGCTTCTGGTTCAACTGCAAGGTGATCGCTTCGTTGAGCAGCGCGTTGAGTTCGTGGTTGAGCCGTTCGAGCAGCTCGGAACGGGTTGCCAGCAGGGTGTCGAGATCCTTGCGCAGTTCCGGCGTGACCTGCTCGCTGGGCTGCTGGGCGAGCAGGTCGTCCAGGTATTGCTGCGGGGTCGCCAGCTTGTCGCGTTCCTGGTTCAGTTCGAACTGGCCGAGGCGCAGGTCGGCGATCTCGTCGGCCAGGCTCTGGTCGGTCTTGATCTTCGGCAGCGCCTGTTTCTGCTTGTAGAGGATGCGCGACAGCAGCAGGCTGCCGCGCAGGACGTTGATCTGTTCCTCGAGGGCCTGGTTGGACTGGGTCAGGTTGTCCAGTTGCTGCTTGGTTTCGAGGTTGCGCCGGGTGAGCACGTTGAGGCGGTCGGTGGCGCGCAGCAGGTAGTCGGAGAGACGCAGGTTCTTGGCGTTCTCCTGACTCAGCAGGCTGTCGGTGCCGGCCCCCTGGGCGCCTTCCTTGGACAGCTCGGCGACGGTCTTTTCCGACTGCTCGCGGCGCTTCTCGCTGATTAGCGCCTGCAGGTCGAGGGTTTCCTTTTCCAGGCGCGAGATCTTCTCGGTGAGCAGATCGTGCTGGCTCTTGCCGAGGTCCTGCAGCAGGTTGTTGCCGGCCAGTTCCTGGCGCAACAGCTGGCTCTGCACGGTCAGCGCGGCCTGCTCGGCGAGCAGCTCGCCGCGACGGTCGGCGTTGATCGCCTTGCCGCTTTCCTTGCCGGCCTTGAGCAGCGAGCCGATCTCCAGGATTCGTGCCTGCATGCTGCTGATGCCGGCCTGGGCTCGTTCCGGGCGGGTCTCGGCGGTGATCGACAGGCTGTTGGCCTCGCCCAGGGCCTTCTGCCACTCGGCCTGCTGGGTGGTGCGGTCGTTGAGCAGCATCTCCAGGCGGGCCACGCTCTCGCCGCTGTAGCGCTCGCTGACCGGGCGTTCGCGGGTCTTCTTCAGGCGCTCCAGTTCGCGCTGGTTATCCTCGATCTGCCGGGGCGCGTCGCTCAGGCGCTTTTTCAGGTCTTCCAGGCTCTGTAGCGCTTCGTCGCGCGCGGCGAGGAACTTGAGGGTCTGTTCGAGTCTGGCCTTGACGACCTTCTGGTCGGCTTCGGCGAGCTTGCGTTCGGCCAGCTTGTCGAGGCTTTGCTGGACGGCTTCGGCCGAGGGCGGCTCGGACTGGGCGAGGAGCGGCGGACTGGCAAGGCAGAGGCCGAGGAAAAGAGTAGCGATCAGGGAGCGGAGGGCAGGCATGGTCGAGAAGAGACTCGAAGAAGGGTGAATGCAGGTTAGTGGTGGCTCCGGGACGCCGCAAGGCGTCACGGAACGGGGATTCGACAGGAAATCAGAGGAAAAGTCCGGGCCCTGGGCGGCCTTCCGGAAACTTCACGCCGACCTTGCGGATACGGTTGCCTTCCAGGGCGGCCACGGTCCAGGTCAGGCCGTTCCACTCCACCTGGTCGCCGATCACCGCTTCGCCGCCGATCTCGTGGGCGATGAAGCGGCCCAGCGCTTGCTCGCCGTCGATGCCGTCGAGCTTCAGGCCGTAGAGCGAGGCCACCGCCGACAGTTGGGCATCGCCTTCCAGCACGAAGTCGCCGAAGAAGCGCGCGCCGAGGCCGCGGTCGGGCGCCTGGCTGAACAGCTTGCCGAGAGCCGGCAGGTCGTGTTCGTGGCCGATCACGCAGAGGATGTCGTCGGCCTCGAGGATGGTGCTGCCCGACGGGTGGAGCAGTTCGGTGCCGCGGAACAGCGCGGCGATCCGGGTCCCGCCGGGCATCTTCAGCTCGCGCAGGGCGGCGCCGATGCACCACTTTTCCTTGTTCAGGTGGTAGACGAACAGCTCCCACTCGCTGGTCGGGTGGATCTCCAGGCCGGCGCGGGATATCGGTGCCGGGTCCGGCGGCACCACCACCCGCAGCAGCCTGGCCGCCCAGGGCAGGCTGGTGCCCTGCACCAGCAGCGAGACTAGGACGATGAAGAAGGCCACGTTGAAGAACAGCTGGGCGTTCGGCAGGCCGGCCATCAGCGGGAACACCGCGAGGATGATCGGCACCGCGCCGCGCAGGCCGACCCAGGCGATGAAGGCTTTCTCGCGGTCGTGGAAGGCGCGGAACGGGATCAGTCCGATCAGCACCGACAGCGGCCGCGCCACCAGGATCATCCACAGCGCCAGGGCCAGCGCCGGCAGGGCGATCGGCCACAGGTCGTGGGGGGTGACCAGCAGGCCGAGGACCAGGAACATGCCGATCTGCGCCAGCCAGGCCATGCCGTCGAGCATGTGCAGGATGCCGTGGCGGCTGCGGATCGGCCGGTTGCCGAGGAGCAGGCCGCACAGGTAGATGGCCAGGATGCCGCTGCCGCCGACGGCGTTGGCCAGGGCGAACACCAGCAGGCCGCCGCTGATCACCAGCAGCGGGTAGAGGCCGCCGGCCAGGTGCATGCGGTTGATCAGTTGCAGCAGCAACCAGCCGCCGCCGAGACCGAGCAGGGCGCCGAGACCGAACTGCTGCACCAGGTGCAGGACGAAGCCCCAGCTGAGGCCGGTCTGGCCGCTGGCGAGCATCTCGATCAGGGTCACGGTGAGGAATACCGCCATCGGGTCGTTGCTGCCCGATTCGATCTCCAGGGTCGCGGTGACCCGCTCGTTGAGACCTTTGCCGCCGAGCAGGGAGAACACCGCGGCGGCGTCGGTGGAGCCGACGATGGCGCCGATCAGCAGGCCTTCCATCCAGTGCAGGTCGAACAGCCAGGCCGCCGCGATGCCGGTCAGGCCGGTGGTCACCAACACGCCCAGGGTGGCCAGCGACAATGCCGGCCAGAGCGCCACGCGGAAGCTGGAGACGCGGGTGCGCAGGCCGCCGTCGAGGAGGATCACGGCGAGCGCCAGGTTGCCCACCAGGTAGGCCACCGGATAGTTGTCGAAGACGATGCCGCCGACCCCATCGTTGCCGGCGATCATGCCGACGGCGAGGAAGATCACCAGGATCGGGATGCCCAGGCGGGAGGACAGCGAGCTGACGAGGATGCTCATGCCGACCAGCACCGCCCCGATCAGGAAGAAATTATTGACGGTGACGGCGTCCAAGGTCGGCCTCCTCGCGGCGGGACAGGGGGAAGGCGACGCTACGGGTCGGTTTTACGTAGGGGAATTACGTAGACAGGATGCAGGCCGCATGCCAAGTGATTCTAACCTGCGGATTTGGCGGACTGTAAAGGGGCGTCGGCGGTTTTTTTCGAAGGAATTCCGAGGCTTTCGCGTTGTCCGGGCGAGTGCGCGCGAACTCGCTGGCGTGGCCGCCAGGCAACGGCAACCCGGCGTTCATGCCCGGACATAAAAAAGCCCCGGACGTGACCGGGGCGGGAAAGGGCAGGCAGGATCAGAACCATTCTTCCTGCATGCTCGAACACACGTCGTCGCGGGCCTCCAGCAGCGCCAGTTCGTGGTGGCAGCCAGGCACTTCCCAGGTCAGGAAGTAGCGAGCGGCCTGCAACTTGCCGCGATAGAAGTCGGCGTCGGCGCAGTCGCCGCGAGCCAGCCCTTCCTCGGCGCGGATCGCCTGCTCCAGCCAGCGCCAGCCGATCACCGCATGGCCGAACACCTTCAGGTACAGCGCCGAGTTGGCCAGGCCCTGGTTGACCTGGCCCTGCATCAGGTCGCCGAGCAGTGCCAGGGTCACTTCGGACAGCCGCGCCACCAGCCGTTCCAGCGGCTGGCGCAGGGCGGCCAGGGATGGATGGGCTTCGGCGCGCCGGCAGGCGTCCTGGATCAGGCGGGTCAGCTGGCGCAGGCCGGCGCCGTTGTTCTGCCCGACCTTGCGTCCCAGCAGGTCGAGGGACTGGATGCCGTGGGTGCCTTCGTGGATCGGGTTCAGGCGATTGTCGCGGTAGTACTGTTCCACCGGGTATTCGCGGGTGTAGCCGTGGCCGCCGAGGATCTGGATCGCCAGCTCGTTGGCCTTCAGGCAGAACTCCGAGGGCCAGGACTTGACGATCGGGGTCAGCAGGTCGAGCAGTTCGTGGGCCTGGCGGCGCTGTTCGTCGTCCTCCAGGGTCTGGCTGTCGTCGAACAGGCGCGCGGCGTACAGGCCCAGGTCGAAGGCGCCTTCGACATAGGCCTTCTGGGTCAGCAGCATGCGCCGCACGTCGGCGTGGCGGATGATCGCCACCTGTGGCGCGCTCGGGTCCTTGCCGTCCGGCAGGCGGCCCTGCGGGCGTTCGCGGGCGTAC
The DNA here is from genome assembly GCF_005503585.1 of Pseudomonas sp. 2VD. NCBI lineage: Bacteria > Pseudomonadati > Pseudomonadota > Gammaproteobacteria > Pseudomonadales > Pseudomonadaceae > Pseudomonas > Pseudomonas sp. 2VD. The sequence continues at coordinate 24,128 of NZ_SCND01000007.1, read as the reverse complement.
TCCAGCGAATAGAGGTAACCGGCATAGCCAAGCATCACCGCGCCCATGCCGACGCCGATGCGCGCCTCGTTCATCATCTGGAACATGTAGGCCAGGCCGTGGTGCGGCTTGCCCACCAGGTAGCCGACGCAGGCGCCGTTGTCGCCGAAGTTCAGCGCGGTGGAGGTGGTGCCGCGATAACCCATCTTGTGGAACAGGCCGGCGAGGATCACGTCGTTGCGCGGCCCGAGGCTGCCGTCGGCGTTGACCAGGAACTTCGGCACGATGAACAGCGAGATGCCTTTCACCCCCGGCGGGGCATCCGGCAGCTTGGCCAGGACCATGTGTACGATGTTCTCGGAGAGCGGGTGGTCGCCGCCGGAGATGAAGATCTTGTTGCCCTTGATCCGATAGCTGCCGTCGGCGGCCGGTTCGGCACGGGTACGGATGTCGGAGAGGGAGGAGCCGGCGTGCGGTTCGGTGAGGGCCATGGTGCCGAAGAAGCGGCCCTCGATCATCGGTTGCAGGAAGCGCTGCTTCTGCTCCTCGCTGCCGAAGCTCTCGATCAGGTTGGCGGCGCCCATGGTCAGGAACGGATAGGCCGAGCTACCGACGTTGGCCGCCTGGAAGTGGGCGAAGCAGGCCTGCGACAGCAGGGTCGGCAACTGCATGCCGCCCTGCTCGAAGCTGCGGGTGGCGTTGAGGAAGCCGGCGTCGAGGAAGGCATCCACTGCCGGCTTCACTTCCGGAATCAGCGTGGCTGAGCCATTCTCATAGAGCGGCTCGTGTTCGTCGCCCTTGCGGTTGTGCGGGGCGAACAGCTTTTCCGCCAGGCTCCGCGCGGTGCCGAGGGCGGCATCGAAGGTTTCGCGGCTATGTTCGGCGAAGCGCGGGCGCTGGGTCAGGGCTTCGGCATCGAGGACTTCGTACAGCTCGAACGCCAGGTTGCGGGAACTGAGCAGGGTTTCGGACATGACGACCTCGGCGAAAGGGGATCGTGGGGCGGCGCGGCGAAGGCATCGACCGTCGCAGGCGGTGCCAGGGTGCCAGCGATTCTAGGCTGGTGAATGAAGGTCGCCAACCAACATCGATATGCGTGATACAAGGGCCAAACCTGCGACGGCGAGACCGCTGCCGAAGCCTCGGGAGGCTGGTAGAATCCGCGCCCCTCGCCCATGGGCGAGGGCCTGTGCCGACGCGGGGTCGGCGCGAATCCGCCGGGGCCGGGCGGTCCGGCTAGCAGCGCTGCCTGGCGCTGTCCAAGGAGCAGTCATCATGAACTATCGTCACGCTTACCACGCCGGCAACCATGCCGATGTCTTCAAGCACCTGGTGCTGGCGCGGATCTTCGCCCTGCTGGGGCGCAAGGACACGCCGTACGCCTACCTGGACAGCCATTCCGGGGTCGGCCTCTACGACTTGCAGGGTGACGAGGCCAGCCGCACCGGCGAGTGGGAGCAGGGCATCGCCCGCCTGTGGGAGCGCGAAGGCCTGCCCGAGCAACTGGACGATTACCTGGACGTGATCCGTCACCTGAACCCGGACGGCTCCCTGCGCTACTACCCGGGCTCGCCGGAACTGGCGCGGCGCCTGACCCGCGCCCAGGACCGCGTGCTGCTCAACGAACTGCATCCCGAGGACGGCCGCCTGCTCAAGGCCAACATGGCTGGCGAACGGCGGGTCGCCGTGCACCAGGGCGACGGTTGGCTGCTGCCGCGGGCGTTCCTGCCGGCGCCGGAAAAGCGCGCGGTGCTGCTGATCGATCCGCCGTTCGAGCAGGCCGACGAATTGCAGCGTTGTGTCGCTGCGCTCGACGAGGCGATCGGGCGGATGCGCCAGACGGTGGTGGTGATCTGGTATCCGATCAAGGACGAGCGCCAGCTCAAGCGTTTCTACCAGGCCCTGGAACGTAGCGTCGCGCCGAAGCTGCTGCGTGCCGAGCTGCACGTGCATCCGATCGACGACGCCGAGCGTTTCAACGGCTCCGGGCTGGCCATCGTCAATCCGCCGTGGCCGCTGGAGGACGAACTGCGCGACCTGCTGCCCTGGCTGGCCGAGGTCATGGCCCAGAGCCAGGGCGACTGGCGTCTCGACTGGCTGGTGGCGGAATAGTCGTCAGGCCGGCAGGCACACCCCGGTGCCGCCCAGGCCGCAGTAGCCGTTGGGGTTCTTCGCCAGGTACTGCTGGTGGTAGGCCTCGGCGTAGTAGAAGGGCGGGACGTCGGCGATCTCGGTGGTGATGCGGTCGTAGCCGGCTTTCGCCAGTTCGGCCTGGAAGCTCTCCCGGCTGGCCATGGCCGCGGCCTTCTGGGCCGCGTCGAAGGTGTAGATCACCGAGCGGTACTGGGTGCCGATGTCGCCGCCCTGGCGCATGCCCTGGGTCGGGTCGTGGGCTTCCCAGAATACCTTGAGCAACTGTTCGAAGCTGGTCTCCTGCGGGTTGTAGACCACCAGCACGACCTCGCTGTGGCCGGTCAGGCCGGAGCAGACTTCGTCGTAGGTCGGGTTCGGCGTGTAGCCGCCGGCATAACCCACCGCAGTCACCCAGACGCCCGGTTGCTGCCAGAGGCGACGCTCGGCGCCCCAGAAGCAGCCCATGCCGAACAGCACCTGTTGCAGGCCGGCGGGGAACGGCGCGGTCAGCGGGCGGCCATTGACGAAGTGCGCTTCGGGCACCGGCATGGCGCTTTCGCGACCCGGCAGGGCCTGGTCCGGCGTGGGCAGCTCGCTTTTCTTGGTGAGGATTTCAGAACGCAGAACCATGGCTCTCGTCTCCTGCTCAGGGGGTAGGCGAATGACTCGCGGATGAGCACAGAGAGTACAGCCTTTCCGCGCCGGCGGGGGAGGCCTGGGCGATCAGTGCAGGGTGCGGCAGGGATAGCGCAGCAGGCTGGTATTGAGCAGGTCGCTGGGGATCGGCCGGTCGAACAGGTAGCCCTGGCCGATGTCGCAGCGGTTGCGCCGGAGGAAGGCCAGTTGCTCGGCGCTCTCCACGCCTTCGGCGACTACCTTGAGCTTGAGGTTGTGGGCCATGGCGATCACCGCCGAGGTGATTTCCATGTCGTCCTGGCTGTCCGGGATGTCCTTGATGAAGCTGCGGTCGATCTTGATCACGTCGATGGGGAATTTCTTCAGGTAGCTCAGTGACGAGTAGCCGGTGCCGAAGTCGTCCATCGCCAGGGTCAGGCCGAGGCTCTTCAGGCGTTCGAGTTGCTGGCGGGTATCGTCGGTGGCGTCCAGCAGCAGGCTTTCGGTGAGCTCCAGTTCCAGCTGGCTGGCCGGAATGTTCTCTTCGTGGAGGATCGCCGCGATCGAGCCGACCAGGTCCGGGTCGGTGAACTGCTTGGGCGACAGGTTGATGGCGATCTGCAGCTCGCCCAGCCCGGCCTCGGCCAGCTCGCGGGCCTGGCGACAGGCTTCGCGGATCACCCACTTGCCGATCGGCACGATCAGCCCGGTTTCCTCGGCCACGCTGATGAAGCGGTCCGGGCGGATCATGCCTTTTTCCGGATGCTGCCAGCGCAGCAGGGCTTCCAGGCCGAGCAACTGGCCGCTGCGCAGGCACAGCTTGGGCTGGTAGTGCACCGCCAGTTCGTTCTGCGCCAGGGCGCGGCGCAGGTTGCTCTCGACGAACAGCTTGTAGCTGGCCTCGGCGGTCAGCGCCTCGGTGAACACCTGGACCTGGTGCTTGCCGTTGGCCTTGGCCTTGTGCAGCGCCAGGCCGGCGTACTTCATCAGGGTCTGCGGGTCGCAGCCGTGCTGCGGGGCGCTGGCCAGGCCGATGGAGCCGGTGATGTTGATCAACTGGTTGTCGACGAACAGCGGCTTGTCGAGCATGTGCAGGACCTGCGCGGCAATGCTTTCGCCCTTTTCCACCGCGGTGTCGTCGAGCAGCACGGCGAACTCGTTGCTGGCGAAGCGCGCCAGGGTGGCGCCGTCGCCGAGGCAACTGCGCAAGCGCCGGGCCAGGCTGACCAGCAGCTTGTCGCCGGTCTGGTGGCCGAGGCTGTCATTGATCCGCTTGAAGTTGTCGATGTCCACCAGCAGCAGGCTGAGCGGGCGGTCGCCGCTGCTTTCCAGGCGTTCCTCGAGGGCGCCGATGAAATAGTGCCGGTTGGCCAGGCCGGTGAGGTTGTCGCGGTAGGCGAGTTTCTCGATGTGCTGCTGGGCCAGCTTGTTCTGCGTGATGTCTTCGTAGATGCCGATGTAGTGGGTCAGCTCGCCGAGATCGTCGTAGACCTTCGACAGCGACAACTGGCCCCAGTAAGGCTCGTGGTTCTTGCGGCGGCTGCGGAACTCGCCCTGCCAGCTGTTCTGCTGGGTCAGCGCGGAACGCGCGTCGAACAGCAGCTCGCTGAGGTTCTCCAGCGCCGGAAGCTCGGACAGGCGTCGGTTACGCACTTCGTCGGCGCTGTACTGGGTGATCGAGGTGAAGCTCGGATTGACGTATTCCACCACGCCGTCGCGGTCGATCAGCAGGAAGGCGCTGGCGCTCTGTTCCACCGCGCGCTGGAACAGGTGCAGGGCGCTGGAGACATTGCGTCGCTCGTGGTTCATCAGGACCTGCGCGTACTGGTCGGCGAGTTCCCCGGCGAAGGCGATCTCGTCGCTCTGCCACATGCGGTTCTCGCCGGCGTGTTCCAGGCACAGCACGCCGACCACCTCGCCGCCGATGCGGATGGTGGCGTCGAGCAGGGCGTTGACGCCCAGCGGCTTCAGGTAGTCCTTGTAGAGTTCCTGGGTGCGTGGGTCGCGCTGGGCGTTGTGGGCGTCGATGGCGCGCCCGCTGTGTACCGCCTCGAGGTAGGCGGGGTAGCGGCTGGCGTCGATGCTCTGGGGCTTCTCGTACTGGTCGAGGTCGCGGCGGTAGACGGTCACCGCTTCCAGGCGCTGGTCGTCGAGCAGGCGCCAGATGCCGGCGCGCGCGGTGCCGTAGGCTTCGCAGGCGGCCTGGGTGATCAGTTGCGCGGCTTCCAGCAGCGGGTCGCTGGACAGGTAGCGATGGCGGGCCAGGCGGACGATCAGGTTCTGCTGGGTGCGCGAGCGCAGCAGGTGTTGCAGGTGGTCGTCCTGGGAGCGCTGGTAGAGGTCCAGGGACGCCTTCAGGCGCAGGTTCTGCGATTCCAGGTCGAGCAACTGTTCGCTGCGCTCGGCGCTCTCCGTTCGCTCCTCGACCATCAGGTAGCCGTGCAGCAACTGGCGGCCATGCTGCTGGAAGGCTTCGCCGAACTCCAGCATGGTCAGCAAGCCGTTGGGTGTGTGCAGCTTGTAGCTCACCTGGTAGTGCGGGCGCTTCACCAGTTGCTGCTGGATCTGCTCGTGCAGGCGGTGGCGGGCCTCGGGTTCCATCAGGCTGGCGTAAGGCGCATCGAGCAGTGCGCAGAGGGTAGTCGCCGGCAGCCCGAGCTGGCGCTCGCAGGCAGGATCGAGGAACAGCAGTGCCCAGCTCGGCTCGTTCAGCCGCTCGAAACGCAGCAGCCCGAGCCGCGACGGCACGGGTAGCTGCGTGACAACCTCGGCCGCCGAACGGCTGGCGGCATCGGGATGACTTTTCATGCGAGGCTGATTCCAGGTACTGAGCGAGGGGGAGGCCTCGACCCGTTTCGATGGGGTGCAGGCAAAGGGTGCATTATGCCGATTGGTCTGACAAGTAACTCTGTATCGGCCCGGCAGGGCCCAAGTTAAGCGTATCCGGGAAAAAACCGCTGGACGGTCGGAGGTCTGCGGCGCCGCTGGAAAAGCCCTGTTTTTCGTAGGGTTGGCTTCGCCGGGAGGGTTGGCGTCGAGCGCCTGTCATCGTGCGCGTCGAACTCGCGCCTGCGGGTCCTGTGGCATTCGCTGGCGGTACGACGGGACGCAGTTTCGCCGAGCCGTCAGGCGGGCAAAAAAAGCCCCACCATCCGGTGGGGCCGAGAGACGAGCGTGGCATGCTCGCGAGAGGGGCTGGCCGCTCCGTGGGGAGCGGCGCAGGTATTACAGGAGCAGGGTGCGGATGTCCGCCAGCAGCTCGCCCAGGCGCTTGGTGAAGCGCGCCGCGGCGGCGCCGTTGATCACGCGATGGTCGTAGGACAGCGACAGCGGCAGCATCAGGCGCGGCTGGAAGGCCTTGCCGTCCCATACCGGCTGCATGGTCGCCTTGGACACACCGAGGATCGCCACTTCCGGCGCGTTGACGATCGGCGTGAAGCCGGTGCCGCCGATGTGGCCGAGACTGGAGATGGTGAAGCAGGCGCCCTGCATGGCATCGGCCGAGAGCTTCTTGTTGCGGGCCTTGTCGGCCAGCTCGGCGGCCTCGGCGGCCAGTTGCAGGAGGCTCTTCCGGTCGACATCGCGGATCACCGGGACCAGCAGGCCGTCCGGAGTGTCCACGGCGAAGCCGATGTGTACGTACTTCTTGCGAATCAGCGCCTTGCCGCTGGGGGCCAGCGAACTGTTGAAGTCCGGCAGTTCCTTGAGCAGGTGGGCGCAGGCCTTGAGCAGGATCGGCAGTACGGTCAGCTTGACCCCGGCCTTCTCCGCCGCGGCCTTCTGGGCAACGCGGAAGGCTTCCATGTCGGTGATGTCCGACTGGTCGAACTGGGTCACGTGCGGCACGTTCAGCCAGCTGCGATGCAGGTTGGCGGCGCCGACCTGCATCAGGCGGGTCATCGCCACTTCTTCCACTTCGCCGAACTTGCTGAAGTCGACTTCCGGGATCGGCGGGATGCCGGCTCCGCCGGTGGCGCCGGCACCGCCGGACTTGGCGCGCTGCAGTTGCTCCTTGACGAAGACCTGGACGTCTTCCTTGAGGATGCGGCCCTTGGGACCGCTGGCTTTCACTTCGCTCAGCTCGACGCCGAACTCGCGCGCCAGCATGCGCACCGCCGGGCCGGCGTGGACCTTGGCGCCATCGCGGCTGGGTGCGCCGACCGGAGCCGGGGTATCGGCCTTGGCTGGCGCAGGGGCCGCCGCGGCGGGCTTCTGCTCGGCGGCGGGCGCCGCGGACTGGGCCGGAGCGGCTGCCGGTTGCTCTTCGGCTGCCGGAGCGGCGCCTTCCACCTTCAGCTTGAGGATCAGGTCGCCGGTGCCGACTTCGTCACCGACCTTGATCGAGACGCTTTCCACCACGCCGGAGGCCGGCGAAGGGATCTCCATGCTGGCCTTGTCGGATTCCAGGGTGATCAGCGACTGGTCGGCCTCGACCGTGTCGCCGGCCTTGACCATCACTTCGATGACGTTGGCCTTGCCGGCCGAGCCGATGTCCGGGACCTTGATGTCCTGGACACTGGCTGCGGCGGGGGCGGCCGGCTTGCTCTCGCTCGGGGCGGGAGCAGGCGCTTCGGCTTTCGGCGCTTCCGGTTGGGCGGGCGCTGCCTCGGCCTTGGCTTCGGCAGGCTGTTCGCCGCCTTCCACTTCCAGCTCGAGGATTTCGTCACCTTCTTTCAAGGTGTCGCCGACCTTCGCCTTGATGCTTTTCACTACCCCGGCCTTGGGACTGGGGATTTCCATGCTGGCCTTGTCGGATTCCAGGGTCAGCAGGCTCTGATCGGCCTCGACCTTGTCGCCGGGCTTGACCAGCAGCTCGATGACTTCACCCTCACCGTTGCCGATGTCGGGTACGCGAATGAGTTCGCTCACATTCCTCTCCTTTTACGTGCCACCACCGCTGTGCGGCGCGCAAAACAAAGACTTTTGGTCCTTGGTTCGTTGTGAGCCGGCGCCGCCCGTTGGCGGCGCCGGCGTGCTCGAAACCCCTCGCTGCCGAGGGGAGTATGGAGCGAATTAGCAATCCAGCGGGTTGCGCTTCTCCGGATCGATACCGTACTTGGCGATGGCCTCGGCCACCACTTTCGGCTCGATATCGCCGCGATCGGCCAGCGCTTCGAGCGCGGCCAGCACCACCCAGTGACGATCCACTTCGAAGAAGTTGCGCAGCTTCTTGCGGCTGTCGCTACGGCCGAAGCCGTCGGTGCCGAGCACCTTGTACTCCTTGGAGGGAACCCACTGGCGGATCTGCTCGGCATAGAGCTTCATGTAGTCGGTGGAGGCGATCACCGGGCCGCGACGGCCGCCCAGGCACTCCTCGACGTAGCTCTGCTTCGGCTTCTGGCCCGGATGCAGGCGGTTCCAGCGCTCGACGGCAAGGCCGTCGCGACGCAGTTCGTTGAAGCTCGGCACGCTCCAGACGTCGGCGCCGATGCCGAAGTCGTTGCGCAGCAGCTTGGCCGCTTCCTCGACTTCGCGCAGGATGGTGCCGGAGCCCAGCAGTTGCACGTGGTGAGCGGCTTCCTTCTTGTCCTCCTCGAGGAGGTACATGCCCTTGATGATGCCTTCCTCTGCGCCCTTCGGCATGGCCGGCTGGACGTAGTTCTCGTTCATCACGGTGATGTAGTAGAAGATGTCCTGCTGCTCTTCGATCATCTGCCGCGAGCCTTCGCGGATGATCACCGCCAGTTCGTAGGCGTAGGTCGGATCGTAGGTGCGGCAGTTCGGGATGGTCGAGGCCAGCAGGTGGCTGTGGCCGTCCTCGTGCTGCAGGCCTTCGCCGTTCAGCGTGGTGCGACCGGCGGTGCCGCCGATCAGGAAGCCGTGCGCGCGGCTGTCGCCGGCGGCCCAGGCCAGGTCGCCGATGCGCTGGAAGCCGAACATCGAATAGAAGATGTAGAACGGCAGCATCGGCTGATTGTGGGTGCTGTAGGAGGTACCGGCGGCAATCCAGCTGGACATGGCGCCGGCCTCGTTGATGCCTTCCTCGAGGATCTGGCCCTTCTTGTCCTCGCGGTAGAACATCACCTGGTCCTTGTCCACCGGCTCGTAGAGCTGGCCGACCGAGGAGTAGATGCCGAGCTGGCGGAACATGCCTTCCATGCCGAAGGTACGGGCCTCGTCCGGGACGATCGGGACGATGCGCGGGCCGAGTTCCTTGTCCTTGACCAGCTGCGAGATGATCCGCACGAAGGCCATGGTGGTGGAGATCTCGCGATCGCCGGAGCCGTCGAGCATGGCCTTCAGGGTTTCCAGCGGCGGAACCGGCACGCTCATGCTCTTCTGCCGGCGCACCGGCATGAAGCCGCCCAGCGCGGCGCGGCGCTCGGCCAGGTACTTGGCCTCGGCGCTGCCTTCTTCAGGCTTGTAGAACGGCAGCTTCTCCAGGTCGGCGTCCTTGACCGGGATGTCGAACTTGTCGCGGAACGCGCGCAGGCTGTCGACGTCGACCTTCTTCACGTTGTGCGCGATGTTCTTCGCTTCGCCGCTGCCGGTGCCGTAGCCCTTGATGGTCTTGGCCAGGATGACGGTCGGCTGGCCCTTGTGGTTGACCGCCTGGTGGTAGGCCGCATAGACCTTGTAGGGGTCGTGGCCGCCGCGGTTGAGCTTCCAGATTTCCTCGTCGGAAAGGTCCTTGACCATTTCCAGCAGTTCCGGACGCGCGCCGAAGAAGTGCTCGCGCACGTAGGCGCCGTCTTTCGCCTTGTAGTTCTGGTATTCGCCGTCGATGACCTCGTCCATGCGCTGCTGCAGCAGGCCGGCGGTGTCCTTGGCGAACAGCGGGTCCCAGAAGCGACCCCAGATGACCTTGTTGACGTTCCACTCGGCGCCGCGGAACACGCCTTCCAGTTCCTGGATGATCTTGGCGTTGCCGCGGACCGGGCCGTCGAGGCGCTGCAGGTTGCAGTTGATGACGAAGATCAGGTTGTCGAGTTTCTCGCGGCCGGCCAGGGAGATCGCGCCGAGGGATTCCGGCTCGTCGCACTCGCCGTCGCCCATGAAGCACCAGACCTTCTGCTTGCCGGCGGGGATGAAGCCGCGGCTTTCCAGGTACTTCATGAAGCGTGCCTGGTAGATCGCCTGGATCGGGCCAAGGCCCATGGATACGGTGGGGAACTGCCAGAAGTCCGGCATCAGCCAGGGGTGCGGATAGGAGGACAGGCCGTTGCCGTCCACTTCCTGGCGGAAGTTCTCCAGTTGTTCCTCGCTGATGCGGCCTTCGAGGAAGGCGCGGGCGTAGACGCCGGGGGACGCGTGGCCCTGGAAGAACACCAGGTCGCCGCCATGTTCGTCGGTGGGAGCCTGGAAGAAATAGTTGAAGCCGATGTCGTAGAGGGTCGCCGAGGAGGCGAAGGTGGAGATGTGGCCGCCCAGGTCCGGGTCGTGCTTGTTCGCCCGCATCACCATCGCCAGGGCGTTCCAGCGCACCAGGGAGCGGATCCGGCGCTCCATGAACAGGTCGCCGGGCATGCGTGCTTCGTGGGTTACCGGAATGGTGTTGCGGTAGGGCGTGGTGATCGCGTAGGGCAGTTGGGTGCCGCTACGGCTGGCCAGCTCGCCCATGCGGGTCATCAGGTAATGAGCGCGGTCTTCACCTTCGCGGTCGAGTACGGACTCCAGGGCGTCCAGCCATTCCTGGGTTTCGACGGGATCGAGGTCTTGCATGGCTTGCTCCAGGGCGGAAAGGCTTCCAGAATCGGATGCCATAGGTGAGCGGCCGGCCTCGTGGGCGACCGCAGCTAATTCTTGGATGTTCTCCGGGGGTGTACCCGGCGACTTGTAGTTTTACTACAGATCAGTCTGAGAAACAGCCCTCTGGATACAATTTTTAGTAGTAAAACTACATTTCGATTGTCGCTGTCAGGCTATAAGGCCCGATGTAGAGCCTTTTCGACGTTGTGCGTCGAGCCTGTGGTCTTCGGTCGGAAGCCCAAACAGGATAGACCATGAGCCTGCCTTCGCTGGCGAATCTGCCGGCCACCCTGCTGCCTGCCGCCGAACGCGCCGGGACTGCCCTCCGCTCCGCTGTCGCCGCCCTCGATGCCGCCGCCCTGGCCCGCCTGGAGGCCTGGCCCGAGGAGCGCCTGGAGGATTTCCGACGGGTCGCTGCGGCCAGCGATTTCGTCGCCGAGCAGGCAGTGCGCGACCCGGCGATGCTGCTGGATCTGGCCGAACGCGGCGAGCTGGAGAACCCCCACGCGCCCGGCGAATTGCGCAGCCAGTTGCAGGCGCGGCTGGAGGATTGCGCCGACGAGGACGAACTCGGTCGGCGCCTGCGACGTTTCCGCACACGCCAGCAACTGCGCATCATCTGGCGCGACCTGACCCGCCGCGCCGCGCTGGCGGAAACCTGTCGCGACCTGTCGGCCCTGGCCGACGCCTGCATCGACCTGGCTTGCGAGTGGCTCCATCGGCGCCAGTGCGAGCAGTTCGGCACGCCGATCGGCCGGCGCTCCGGCGAACCGCAGCGGATGGTGGTCCTCGGCATGGGCAAGCTGGGCGCGGTGGAGCTCAACCTGTCGTCGGACATCGACCTGATCTTCGGTTACCCGGAGGGCGGCGAGACCGAGGGGGCGAAGCGTTCGCTGGACAACCAGGAGTTCTTCACCCGCCTGGGGCAGAAGCTGATCAAGGCGCTGGATGCGATCACCGTCGACGGCTTCGTCTTCCGCGTCGACATGCGCCTGCGTCCCTACGGCTCCAGCGGACCGCTGGTCTACAGCTTCGCCGCGCTGGAGCAGTACTACCAGGACCAGGGGCGCGACTGGGAGCGCTACGCGATGATCAAGGCGCGGGTGGTCGGCGGCGACCAGCAGGCAGGCGAGCAACTGCTCGGCATGCTGCGGCCGTTCGTCTATCGGCGCTACCTGGACTTCTCCGCCATCGAGGCGCTGCGCACCATGAAGCAGCTGATCCAGCAGGAGGTCCGGCGCAAGGGGATGTCGGAAAACATCAAGCTGGGCGAAGGCGGTATCCGCGAGGTGGAGTTCATCGCCCAGGCCTTCCAGTTGATCCATGGCGGGCGCGACCTGAGCTTGCAGCAACGACCGCTGCTGAAGGTGCTGGCGACCCTGGAGGGGCAGGGCTACCTGCCGCCGGCGGTGGTCGAGGAGCTGCGCGGCGGCTACGAGTTCCTGCGCTACGCCGAGCATGCCATCCAGGCGCTGGCCGACCGGCAGACGCAAATGCTGCCCAGCGACGAATACGACCGCATCCGCGTGGCCTTCATCATGGGCTTCGCCAGTTGGGCCGCATTCCACGAGCGCCTGAGCCACTGGCGGGCGCGCATCGACTGGCACTTCCGCCAGGTGATCGCCGACCCGGACGAGGACGAAAGCGGCGAGGCGGCCTGCGGCAGCGTCGGCGCCGAGTGGATCCCGCTGTGGGAGGAGGCGCTGGACGAGGAGTCGGCCAGCCGGCAACTGGCCGACGCCGGCTTCGTCGATGCCGAGGCGGCCTGGAAGCGTCTCAGCGATCTGCGCCACGGCCCCCAGGTGCGAGCGATGCAGCGTCTCGGCCGGGAGCGCCTGGATGCCTTCGTTCCGCGCCTGCTGGCGATGACCGTGGAAAACCCCCAGCCGGACCTGGTGCTGGAGCGGGTCCTGCCGCTGGTGGAAGCGGTGGCGCGGCGTTCCGCCTACCTGGTGTTGCTGACCGAGAACCCTGGCGCGCTGGAGCGCCTGCTGACCCTCTGCGCGGCCAGCCCGATGGTTGCCGAGCAGATCGCGCGGTTCCCGATCCTGCTCGACGAACTGCTCAACGAGGGGCGCCTGTTCCGTCCTCCACAGGCCGCCGAGCTGGCCGCCGAGCTGCGCGAACGGCTGATGCGGATTCCCGAGGACGACCTCGAGCAGCAGATGGAGACCCTTCGTCACTTCAAGCTGGCCCACGGGCTGCGGGTGGCGGCCTCGGAGATCGCCGGCACGCTGCCGTTGATGAAGGTCAGCGACTACCTGACCTGGCTGGCCGAGGCGATCCTCGTCGAGGTCCTCGAACTGGCCTGGCGGCAGTTGGTGCAGCGTCACGGCCGGCCGTTGCGCGCCGACGGCACGCCGTGCGATCCGGACTTCGTCATCGTCGGCTACGGCAAGGTCGGCGGGCTGGAGTTCGGTCATGGCTCGGACCTCGACCTGGTGTTCATCCATGACGGCGACCCCCACTGCGAGACCGATGGCGGCAAATCCATCGATGGCGCGCAGTTCTTTACCCGCCTGGGGCAGAAGATCATCCATTTCCTCACCGCGCAGACGCCATCCGGCACCCTCTACGAGGTCGACATGCGCCTGCGTCCGAGCGGCGCGGCCGGCCTGCTGGTGAGTTCGCTGGGCGCCTTCCAGCGCTACCAGGAGCAGGAGGCCTGGACCTGGGAGCACCAGGCGTTGGTCCGCGCCCGGGTGCTGGCCGGTTGCCGGCGGGTGCAGGCGAGCTTCGAGGCGGTACGTGCCGAGGTGCTGGCGAGGCCGCGCGATCTCGACGCGTTGCGCACCGAAGTCAGCGAAATGCGCGCCAAGATGCGCGACAACCTGGGAACCCGCGCGACCGCCGCCGGTACCGCCTCGAATGCCTTCGAGGCCACGGCAGCCTTCGATCTCAAGCACGATGCCGGTGGTATCGTCGATATCGAATTTATGGTGCAATATGCGGTTCTAGCTTGGTCCGGAGAACACCCGGCGCTGCTCGAATTCACCGATAACATCCGCATTCTGGAAGGACTGGAACGGGCTGGCCTGATCGCCAGCGAGGACGTCCGTCTCCTGCAGGAGGCCTACAAGGCCTATCGCGCAGCCGCACACCGCCTGGCACTACAGAAGGAGGCCGGGGTCGTGAGCGGCGAGCACTTCCAGACGGAGCGGCGAGAAGTGATCAGGATCTGGCGCGAGCTGCGGCTCGGCTGATCCACTCAGGCACGTAACGCAAGTACGTAACGAATATCTGAAGGAGCTGGCAACTATGTCGATGGCCGATCGTGATGGCGTGATCTGGTATGACGGTGAACTGGTGCAGTGGCGCGATGCGACCACGCACGTGCTGACCCATACCCTGCACTATGGAATGGGCGTGTTCGAGGGCGTGCGCGCCTACGACACCCCGCAGGGCACGGCGATCTTCCGCCTGCAGGCGCACACTGACCGGCTGTTCGACTCCGCGCACATCATGAACATGCAGATCCCGTACAGCCGCGACGAGATCAACGAGGCGACCCGCGCCGCCGTGCGCGAGAACAACCTGGAAAGCGCCTATATCCGCCCGATGGTGTTCTACGGAAGCGAAGGCATGGGCCTGCGCGCCAGCGGCCTGAAGGTCCATGTGATCATCGCCGCCTGGAGCTGGGGCGCCTACATGGGCGAGGAAGCCCTGCAGCAAGGCATCAAGGTGCGCACCAGTTCCTTCACCCGCCACCACGTCAACATCTCGATGACCCGCGCCAAGTCCAACGGTGCCTACATCAACTCGATGCTGGCCCTCCAGGAGGCGATCTCCGGCGGCGCCGACGAGGCCATGATGCTCGATCCGGAAGGCTATGTGGCCGAAGGCTCCGGCGAGAACATCTTCATCATCAAGGATGGCGTGATCTACACCCCGGAAGTCACCGCCTGCCTGAACGGCATCACTCGTAACACTATCCTGACCCTGGCCGCCGAACACGGTTTTAAACTGGTCGAGAAGCGCATCACCCGCGACGAGGTGTACATCGCCGACGAGGCCTTCTTCACCGGCACTGCCGCGGAAGTCACGCCGATCCGCGAAGTGGACGGTCGCAAGATCGGCGCCGGCCGCCGTGGCCCGGTCACCGAAAAGCTGCAGAAAGCCTATTTCGACCTGGTCAGCGGCAAGACCGAGGCCCACGCCGAGTGGCGTACCCTGGTCAAGTAAGCACCGAAGAAGGGTGTGACAGGGAGGCGAAAGCCTCCCTGATCATTTCCGGAGCCTGAATGAGAATTCTGATCGTAGGTCCCTCCTGGGTGGGGGATATGGTGATGGCGCAGACCCTGTTCCAGTGTCTGCGCCAGCGGCATCCCGAGTGCGTGATCGACGTGCTGGCGCCCGAGTGGAGCCGACCGATCCTCGAGCGCATGCCCGAGGTGCGCCAGGCCCTGAGCTTCCCGCTCGGCCACGGGGTGATGGACGTCGCCACCCGGCGCCGGATCGGACGCGGCCTGCGCGGTCAGTACGAGCAGGCGATCCTGCTGCCCAACTCGCTGAAGTCGGCGCTGGTGCCCTGGTTCGCCGGAATACCGAAGCGCACCGGCTGGCGCGGCGAGATGCGCTACGGGCTGCTCAATGACATCCGCAAGCTCGACAAGCAGCGCTATCCGCTGATGATCGAACGCTTCATGGCCCTGGCCTTCGAGCCGGGCGTGGAGTTGCCGAAGCCCTATCCGCAGCCGCGCCTGCGGATCGACGACGGCAGCCGCCAGGCGGCGCTCGACAAGTTCGCCCTGAGCCTGGACCGCCCGGTGCTGGCGCTCTGTCCCGGCGCCGAGTTCGGCGAGGCCAAGCGCTGGCCGGCGGAACACTACGCCGCGGTCGCCGAGGCGAAGATCCGTGCCGGCTGGCAGGTCTGGCTGTTCGGCTCGAAGAACGACCATCCCGGTGGAGAGGAGATTCGCCAGCGCCTGATTCCGGGGTTGCGCGAGGAGTCCTTCAATCTTGCCGGGGAGACTTCGCTGGCCGAGGCCATCGACCTGATGTCCTGCGCTGGCGCGGTGGTGTCCAACGATTCCGGCCTGATGCACGTGGCGGCCGCGCTGGATCGCCCGCTGGTGGGCGTCTATGGCTCCACCTCGCCGCAGTTCACCCCGCCGCTGGCGGACCGGGTGGAGATCGTCCGCCTCGGTCTCGAGTGCAGCCCGTGCTTCGAGCGCACCTGTCGCTTCGGCCACTACAATTGCCTCCGCGAGCTGCCGCCTGGCCTGGTATTGCAAGCCCTGGAGCGGCTGGTCGGCGACCCTGCCGAGGTCGCCGGATGAGGGTACTGCTGGTCAAGACCTCGTCCCTCGGCGACGTGATCCACACCCTGCCGGCGCTTACCGACGCCGCCCGGGCGATTCCCGGCATCCAGTTCGACTGGGTGGTGGAGGAAGGTTTCGCCGAGATTCCCGCCTGGCATCCGGCGGTGGCGCGGGTGATCCCGGTGGCGATCCGGCGCTGGCGCAAGAATCTCTGGCAGACCCTGCGCAACGGCGAATGGCGGCGCTTCAAGCAGCGCCTGAAGGAAGTCGACTATGACCTGGTGATCGACGCCCAGGGGCTGCTGAAGAGTGCCTGGCTGACCCGCTACGTGGGCAAGACGCCGGTCGCCGGTCTCGATCGTGACTCGGCGCGCGAGCCGCTCGCCAGCCGCTTCTATCGCCGTGCCTATCCGGTCGCCTGGGGACAGCATGCGGTGGAGCGCACGCGCCAGTTGTTCGCCCAGGCGCTGGACTACCCGTTGCCCGAGTCGGTCGGTGACTATGGCCTGGACCGCGAGCAGTTGGCCGACGCCGACCCTGGCGCGCCGTACCTGGTGTTCCTGCACGGTACTACCTGGGTCACCAAGCATTGGCCGGAAGCCTACTGGCGCGAACTGGCCGAGCGCATGTGCGAGCGCGGCTGGTCGGTGCGCCTGCCCTGGGGCAGCACCGCCGAGCGGGAGCGGGCCGGGCGCCTGGCAGCGGGGTTGGAAAATGCCGCGGTACTCCCCAGATTATCCCTGGCCGGCATGGCCAAGGTGCTTGCCGGCGCGCGCGCCTGCGTGGCGGTGGATACCGGCCTCGGTCACCTGGCGGCGGCGCTGGACGTGCCGACGCTGTCGCTGTTCGGCCCGACCAATCCTGGCTTCACCGGCGCCTACGGGCGCTCCCAGGTCCACCTGGGCAGCGACTTCCCCTGTGCGCCGTGCCTGAAGAAGACCTGTACCTACCAGCCGACCGAAGAGGACCGCAAACTGTTCGATCTCAAGCGTGAGCAGCCGCTGTGCTTCACCCGGCTGAATCCCCAGCGCGTGGCCACCCAGCTGGAGGCCATGCTGCTGGCCCCGGAGACCCTCCGATGACCCTGGCGTTCATCCTCTACAAATACTTCCCCTTCGGCGGCCTGCAGCGCGACTTCATGCGCATCGCCCTGGAATGCCAGCGGCGCGGGCACGACATCCGCGTCTATACCCTGATCTGGGAGGGCGACGTGCCGGACGGCTTCGAAGTGCTGGTGGCCCCGGTGCGCTCGATCTTCAACCACCGGCGCAACGAGAAGTTCACCGCGTGGGTCCGCGCCGACCTGGCCAGGCGCCCGGTGCAGCGGGTGATCGGCTTCAACAAGATGCCCGGACTGGATGTCTACTACGCCGCCGACGCCTGTTTCGAGGAAAAGGCCCAGACCTTGCGCAACCCGCTGTACCGCCAGTGGGGCCGCTACCGCCACTTCGCCGGCTACGAACGGGCAGTGTTCGACCCGGCCTCGAAGACCGAGATCCTGATGATCTCCGAGGTGCAGCAGCCGCTCTTCGTCAAGCACTACGGCACCCAGGCCGAGCGTTTCCATCTGCTGCCGCCGGGGATCAGCCAGGATCGCCGGGCGCCGGCCAACGCCGCGGACGTGCGTGCGGAATTCCGCCGCGAGTTCGGCCTGGAGGAGGACGACCTGCTGCTGGTGCAGATTGGCTCCGGCTTCAAGACCAAGGGCCTGGATCGCAGCCTGAAGGCGCTGGCCGCGCTGCCCAAGGCGTTGCGCAGGCGTACCCGGCTGATCGCCATCGGCCAGGACGATCCCAAGCCGTTCCTGCTACAGATCGCCGCCCTCGGTCTCAACGACCAGGTACAGATCCTCAAGGGTCGCAGCGATATCCCGCGCTTCCTGCTCGGCGCCGACCTGCTGATCCACCCGGCCTACAACGAGAACACCGGTACGGTGCTGCTGGAGGCGCTGGTCTCCGGCCTGCCGGTGTTGGTGACCGATGTCTGCGGCTATGCCCACTACATCGCCGAGGCCGACGCCGGGCGGGTGCTGCCGAGTCCGTTCGAGCAGGACAGTCTCAACCGCCTGCTCGCGGAAATGCTGGAGGACGCTCCGGCGCGCGCCGCCTGGTCGCGCAATGGCCTGGCCTACGCCGATCACGCCGACCTCTACAGCATGCCGCAGCGCGCCGCCGACCTGATCCTCGGGGAGGCCTCATGAGGCTGGTGCTGGAAGAGCCGTTCAAGCGCCTGTGGAGCGGGCGCGACCCGTTCGAGGCGGTGGAGGCGCTGCAAGGCAAGGTCTACCGCGAACTGGAGGGGCGCCGCACCCTGCGCACCGAGGTCGACGGGCGCGGCTACTTCGTCAAGATCCACCGTGGCATCGGCTGGGGCGAGATCGCCAAGAACCTGCTCACCGCCAAGCTCCCGGTGCTCGGCGCGCGCCAGGAGTGGCAGGCCATCCGGCGCCTGCACGAGGCCGGCGTAGCGACCATGACCGCGGTCGCCTACGGCGAGCGCGGCAGCGATCCGGCGCGGCAGCATTCCTTCATCGTCACCGAGGAACTGGCGCCGACCGTGGACCTCGAGGTGTTCTCCCAGGACTGGCGCGAACGTCCTCCACCGCCGCGGCTCAAGCGCGCGCTGGTCGAGGCGGTGGCGCGGATGGTCGGCGACATGCACCGTGCCGGAGTCAACCATCGCGACTGCTACATCTGTCATTTCCTGTTGCACACCGACAAGCCGGTGAGCGCGGACGATTTCCGCCTCTCGGTGATCGACCTGCACCGTGCCCAGACCCGCGACGCCACGCCGAAACGCTGGCGTAACAAGGATCTGGCGGCATTGTATTTCTCTGCGCTGGACATCGGACTGACGCGTCGCGACAAGCTACGCTTCCTGCGCACCTATTTCCGCCGGCCGTTGCGCGAGATACTGCGCGACGAGGCCGGCCTGCTGGCCTGGATGGAACGCAAGGCGGAAAAACTCTACGAACGCAAGCAGCGTTACGGAGACCTGCTCTGATGGCGGGGTGGACCCTCGAACCCAATTACCGTCACCTGGCCGCCGACTTCGGTAGCCTCGATAGTGTGTTCGCCCTGGAGGGCGAGCGCCTGACCCGCGACCCGTTGTCCGAAGTCATCCGCATCGAGCGCGACGGCGTGCGTTACTACGTCAAGCGCTACCGCAGCGCCGGCAAGGGCCTGCGCCGCTACCTGGCGCGACCGCGGATCAAGGCCGAGTGGCAGAACCTCAAGCGCTTCGAGAAGTGGGGCATTCCCACCGCCGAAGTGGTCGCCTGGGGGCTGGAGCGCAAGGCCGGCGCCTTCCAGCGCGGCGCCATGATCACCCGCGAACTGCCGGGCACCGAGGACTTGTCGGTACTCGCCTGCAACCGGGATCCGCGCCTGAAGGACCCGCGCTGGGTGGACGGCGTCAGCCGGCAGATCGCCAAGGCTACGCGCCTGATGCACGACCAGCATTTCACCCATAACGACCTGAAGTGGCGCAACCTGCTGGTGGACGCCCAGCCGCTGGTGTATTTCATCGACTGCCCGAACGGCGCGTTCTGGTGGAGCTTCATGCTGCGCTACCGGATCACCAAGGACCTGGCCTGCCTGGACAAGGTGGCCAAGTACCACCTGTCGCGCACCCAGCGCCTGCGCTTCTACCTGCAATATCGCCGTCGCCGGCACCTGAACGAATCCGACAAGAAGCGTATTCGCCAGGTGGTGGCTTTCTTCGAGGGGCGCGAATGAGCGTTTTCATCGCCGCGCAGGACCACGACCTGCTCCAGCGCAACCGTCTGGACAGCTTCGACGCCCTGTGGGCCTTGCAGCTGGATGCCGTGGACGAACCGAATACCGAACGGGGTGGCTGGAGCAGCGTCTACCGCCTCGACCTGGGCGACTCCGCCTACTACCTGAAGCGCCAGAGCAACCACCTGACCCGCAGCCTGCGCCATCCGCTGGGCGAGCCGACCTTCGCCCGCGAGTTCCGCAACATCGAGCGCTACCGGGCGCTGGGCATTCCCGCCCTGCAGGCGGCGTTCTTCGCCCAGCAGGCGGTCGGCGGAGAGCGCCAGGCGATCCTCCTGACCCGTGCCCTGGACGGTTGGCAGGACCTGGACACCTGGCTGGCGTCCTGGCACGACCTGGCCGAAGAGCGGCGCCGGGCGATTCTCCGGGCGGTTGGCAGGCTGGCGCGCCAGCTGCACGCGGCCGGACAGATGCATGGTTGCTTCTATCCCAAGCATGTATTCCTCCGCGAGGGGGCCGATGGTGTCTTCGAGGCCTGCCTGATCGACCTGGAGAAGACCCGCCCGATCTGGTTCGGCCGCCGCGACCAGGTCAAGGACCTGGAGCCGATGCTGCGCCGTGCCCCGGACTGGAGCGAAGCGGACGTGCACGAATTCATCTCCGCCTATGTCGACGAACCCCTCGACTCGGCCGAGGTCGAGCAGTGGTATCGCCTTCTCGACCAGCGCCGCCGGCGCAAGGAGTCGCGCCGATGAGACTGGCCGAACTGCAAGCCGCCGGGCGCCACCCGCAACTGCCATTGCGGGTGACCCTGGCGGATGGCGCTGGCGCTGCCGAACTGCGCCTGGACAGTCTGCTGCGGGTGCTGCCCGGGCAGCGCTACGTCGGTGCCGGCGAATGGCGTGGGCGCAAGGTGCTGGCCAAGCTGCTGGTGGGCGGCAAGGCCGCACGGCATTTCCAGCGCGAACTGGAAGGGGCGCGTCTGCTCGCGGCCCAGGGGCTGACCACCCCGGCGCTGCTGGCCGACGGGCTGCAGCAGGGCGAGGGCGGCTGGCTGCTGTTCGACTACCTCGACGCGGCGCAGAGCCTCGGTGACGCCTGGCGTGCGGTGGAGGCCCAGGCGCCGCTGGGCGATGCCCAGCAAGCGGTGCTCGGCGAAGCCCTGGCAGCCATTGGCGAGCTGCATGCAAAGGGCCTCTGGCAGGACGACCTGCATCTGGACAACCTGTTGCGCCACGCCGGCCGCCTGTATCTCATCGACGGTGGCGGCGTGCGTGCGGAAACTCCCGGCCAGCCGCTGTCGCGACAGAAAGTGCTGGAAAACCTCGGGGTGTTCTTCGCCCAGTTGCCGGCGCTCCTCGATCCTTTCCTGGAGGAGTTGCTGGTGCACTACCTGCTGGCCAACGGCGAGCATGCGCTGCCGCTGGAAGCCTTGCAGAAGGAAATCGCCAAGGTTCGCCGCTGGCGGGTACGCGACCTGCTGAGGAAGGTCGGTCGCGACTGTAGCCTGTTCAGCGTCGTGCGCGGTCCGTTCCGCCTGTTCGCCGCCCGCCGCAGCGAGGCCGAGACGATGGCGCCGCTGCTGGCGGACGCGGACCGCCTGATCGCCGCCGGCCACGTCTACAAGGACGGCGGCGCGGCCACCGTCGCCCGGGTCGAAGCGAACGGCCGCACGCTGATCATCAAGCGCTACAACATCAAGGGCTGGGTCCATTGGCTGAAGCGCTTCTGGCGGCCGAGCCGGGCCTGGGCCTCCTGGCGCGAAGGCAACCGCCTGGAATTCCTCGGCATCGCCACCGCCCGTCCGCTGGCGATGCTGGAGCGGCGCTGGTGCTGGCTGCGCGGGCGCGCCTACCTGATTACCGATTATCTCGGCGGTCAGGATATAATCGCTCGTTTTAAGCCTTGCCTGGACATGCCCGATGGCGCCGTTTCGCCACCGGAAGCCGAGTTGGCGGCACTGGATCGGCTGTTTTCGACGCTGATCCGCGAACGCATCAGCCACGGCGACCTGAAGGGACACAACCTGTTCTGGCAGGCCCATGAACAAGGCGGCGAATGGGCGCTGATCGACCTGGACGCGATGCGCAAGCATCACAGCCAGGCGTCCTTTGCCCGCGCCTACGCCCGCGACCGCGCGCGCTTCCTGCGCAACTGGCCGCAGAACAGCGGCCTCTACCGGCTGCTGGAGCAACGGATTCCCCGCCTCGGCGACGCCGCCGGGGCTTGAACGACAAGCGACGACCACCGCCTGCGGCGGTCGACGAGTTAAACGAAAGCCGCGGTTGTCGGTCCCACTCCGCAATCGCGAGCTGCTTTGAAGAGGTTCTACCGTGGCATTGACCGTCCTAGGCCTGTCTGGCGCCGTAAGCCATGACCCGTCCGCCGCCCTGTACATCGAGGGCAAGCTGGTCGCGGCCGTCGAGGAAGAGCGCTTCGTGCGCGACAAGCACGCGAAGAACCGCATGCCCTACGAATCGGCGAAGTTCTGCCTGGAGCAGGCAGGGATCGAGCCGGCCGATGTCGACGTGGTGGCGATTCCCTTCGCTCCCATCAGCATCATGGAAAAGGCCCGCTGGCACTATGCCAAGCGCTACGCCTACGCGCCGGATCGCGCGCTGGATGCGATCCTGCTCGGCAACCGCCGCTACAAGCGTTACTACAAGCGCATCGAGTGGTGCCTGCAGCAACTCGGCTTCGACCTGAAGAAAATCAAGATCCAGCCGGTCGAGCACCACCTTGCCCATGCCTCCAGCGCCTACCATTGCTCGGGGTTCAAGGAAAAGACCGCGATCCTCGGCATCGACGGCAAGGGCGAGTACGCCACCACTTTCTTCGGCTGGGGCGAGAACGGTCGGATCCACAAGATCAAGGAGTTCTACGATCCGGATTCGCTGGGCGGCCTGTACGGCGCGATCACCGAGTACCTCGGCTTCGACATGCTCGACGGCGAGTTCAAGGTCATGGGCATGGCGCCCTACGGTGACGCCAGCAAGTACGATTTCTCCCGTCTCGCCAAGTTCGAGAACGGCGAACTGGTGATCAACACCGACTATGCCAACGTCATCGGCTTCCGCCGCTACAAGGAGAAAGGCAAGGGCTACTACTTCTCGCCCAAGCTGATCGAGTGGCTGGGGCCCAAGCGCGAAGGCGACATCGCCGACGATCCCTACATCCATTACGCCGCGAGCATCCAGGCGCTGTTCGAGAAGCTCGCGCTGGAGATGATGGACTACTACCTCGGCGATATCATCCGCGAGACCGGCAAGGTCGCTTTCGCCGGCGGCTGCGCGCTGAACGTCAAGCTCAACCAGAAGATCATCTCGCGTCCCGAAGTGAAGGAGCTGTTCGTCCAGCCGGCGGCCAGCGACGCCGGCACCGCGGTCGGCGCGGCGGCCTACGTGTCGCACCAGCGCGGCGTGCCGGTGGAGAAGATGGAGCACGTCTACCTCGGCCCGGAGTATTCCAACGAGGACGTCATCGCCGCCTGCGCCCGTCACGAGGCCAGGCCGCAGTGGCAGAAGATCGACAACCGCAGCCGGCGTATCGGCAGGATCCTTGCCGACGGCAACCCGGTGGCCTGGTTCCAGGGACGCATGGAGTTCGGTCCGCGTGCCCTCGGTGGCCGCTCCATTCTCGGCTGCCCGAGCGTGCCGGGCGTGGCCGACCGGATCAATGCGCAGATCAAGTTCCGCGAGCGCTGGCGACCCTTCTGCCCGTCGATGCTGGATACCGTCGGCCCGCAGATGTTCAAGATCGACCACCCGGCCCCGTTCATGACCTTCACCTTCGAAGTCAACGAAGAGTGGAAGGAGCGAGTGCCGGAAGTGGTGCACGAGGACGGCACCTCCCGCGCCCAGGTGCTGAAGCGCGAGTACAACCCGCGCTACTACGACCTGATGAAGGAACTGGAGAACCTCACCGGCAACGGCGTGGCCCTGAACACTTCGCTCAATCGTCGTGGCGAACCGATGATCTGCTCGCCGACCGACGCCCTGAACATGTTCTTCGGCTCCGATCTGCAGTACCTGATCATGGAGGACATCCTGGTGGTGAAGGAGGGCGTGGACTGGTATGACTCGGTCGGCTGAACCTCGCGTCCTGCAGTTCTGTCACGGCTACGACGGGCCTTTCCTCGACTGTGCCCGTCAGTACGCCAGCCTGTTCGCCGGAACCCCGTACAAGGTCACCACGGTGTTCCTCACCGGGCGTTCCGATCCTGAGGTGGCGGCGCGTTGCGCCTCCGACGAGGTACTGTTCCTCGAGTACGGCTCCAGGGACATCCGTGGCCTCAAGCTGAAGGCGATCCGCGACTTGCGCGAGATCGCCCGTTCGCGCGACTTCCGCTTCTGCATCGCGCACCGCTTCAAGCCGATCTGGATCGCCAGCCTGGCCACTCGTCTGCCGATCGTTGGCGTGCACCACGCCTTCGGCGATTACCAGCGGTTGTCGCGCAAGGTCTTCGCCGGCCTGATGAGCAAGCGCCTGAGCCTGCTGGCGGTGTCCGACGCGGTGCGCGACGATATCCGCCGTTGCCTGCCGAAGTGGCCGGCGGAGCGGATCGAGACGCTCTACAACCGCATCGACGTCGCTGCGCTGCAGACCGAGCAGGTCGAGCGCCTGAGTGCGCGCCGGCAACTGCGCCTGCCCGACGAGGCCTGGGTGGTCGGCAACGTCGGCCGCCTGCATCCGGACAAGGACCAGGCTACCCTGC
>NZ_SCND01000079.1:0-18962 GCF_005503585.1 Pseudomonas sp. 2VD | reverse complement strand
ACCCACCCCCGCGCCGGTCGACCCGTACATGCTCGGGTTGCGCGACGCGGTGCTCAGCGGCTGGTTCAACCAGGAGACCGACGAGCTGTTCAGCGGCTTTCCGATTTCCGCCGAGGACACCGTGCTCGACGTGGGGTGCGGCGACGGCGGCAACGTTCATTTCTGCGCCATGCGCGGCGCTCGCATCATCATCGCCGACATCGACGCGGAAAAGATCGCCAGGACCCGCGAGCGCCTGGCCGATACCCCGGCCCGCGAACTGGAATGCCTGGTCAGCGACTGCGACCCGTTGCCCCTGGCTGACGCCACGGCCACCCGGGTGGTCTCCACCGAGGTCATCGAGCACGTCGACGATCCGCGGCAGTTCCTCGCCGAGCTGGTGCGGGTCGGCCAGCCCGGCGCACTCTATCTGCTCAGCGTGCCGCATCCCACGTCGGAAGACCTGCAGAAAGACTTCGCCGCCGACGAATACTTCCGCAAGCCCAACCACATCCGCGTGCTCGGCGAGGAGCAGTTCGCCGCACTGGTGCGCGAAGCCGGGCTGGAAATCCTCAGCCACAGCCGCTACGGCTTCTACTGGTCGCTGTGGATGCTGCTGTTCTGGGAGGCCAAGGTCGATTTCGGCAATCCCGACCATCCCCTCCTCGAACACTGGGCCAGGACCTGGCAGGCGCTGCTCGACTCGCCGCGCGGCCCGGCCATCAAGCAGGCCCTGGACGCCGTGGTCGCCAAGAGCCAGGTGATCATCGCGCGCAAGCCCGCCCAGGCGTAGAGCCACCGGAACAGTTCCGCTACAGCCGGGCGGAACAGTTGCCGGGGCCACCGAACTGTTCCGTCCAACTCCCGCGTGGTTGCCCCTGAGCAAGCCAGCGGTCCCGGCGCATCATGAGGTTCCACACCCCGCCCCCATCCCCGGGATGGGAAGGAACGCACGATGAGGACATCCCCGCACCCGCACGCCGGGAGTTCCAGCGGTCTCCCGGCTGCCCATCCACATCTCGCCGCCCTGCTGGAAAAATTGAATTCCTGGCGGCAAAACGCTCGATCGCGCAAGCATCTTGCGCAAATGTCCGAACACGACCTCGCCGACCTGGCGATCAGCCCGAGCGAACGCTACGTAGAGATTTCGAAACCTTTCTGGCGCTGAGCCGCTGGTGACGTGGCGCACAGTTGGTTAGTCTCAGCGTTGACACGGCCGCGCGGATGCGGCCGTTTACGCTGACTTCGTTCGGAGCAACTCACATGAAACGTCTGCGCCTGATCGGTGCCGCTGCCCTGCTCGCCTGCGCCTCCAGCGCGTTCGCCAGCAGCTTCGTGGTCACCACGGATACCCTGGTCCGCGCCACCGGCATGACCTCCAATGCCACTTCGGACATCACCAATTCCTTCCGCGACGACAAGATCGTCCTCGAAGCGCGCGACGACGCCGCCAGCTTCGTCGCCAGCCAGGGCGACATCCGCGGCTCGCACCTGGAAGCCGCACTGCGCCACATCCGTGGCAAGCTGCCGAGCCTGGCCGCCAACGACATGCAACTGGCCCAGGCGATCCTGACCATCTGAGTCGCCCGCCCCGCCGCCGCAGCCGCCCGGCTGCGGCGATGACCCGGCCGACCGGCCACACTGGCTCCGCGCCGCACATTCCGTTAGCCTTGGCGGCTGTTCCAGTCCTATTCCGCTCAACCCCATGCGTTACCGGTTCTCGTTGTTCTTCTGTTGCCTGCTGGCGCCCGCTGCGCACGCCTTCGATACCACGACGGCGTTCACCGCGAAGTCTCTTTACGTCACCAGCAAGCTGACCAGCACGCCGTTCGAGAACAAATTGTTACGCGATGCCCGGGGCGATGCGGCCAGTTTCGTCGCCAGCGATGGCAGCATCCGCGGTGCGCGCCTGGAAGCGGCATTGCGCTGGCTGCGTGTCGCGCACCCCGAGCTGGCGGCCAGCGATCAGGAACTGGCCGAAGCAATTCTTGCCCAATAGGCGATCACCACCGTTCCGGAGAACCTCCATGCGCCGTAGCTCCATGCGTCATAGCCCCCTGTTCGCCGCCCTGCTGCTGGCGCTCTGCGCCACGGCCGCGGAAGCACGCTCGGTGGTCGCGACCAGCAATATCATCGTCCGCGCCCTCGACCGCAGCATCGACTTCACTTCCGACACCACCACTTCCGTGCGCGACATGAAAGTGGTCACCGAGGCGCGCGACGACGCCGCCAGTTTCGTCGCCAGCGACGGCGCCATTCGCGGCGCCCAGCTGGAAGCCGCGATGCGGACCCTGCGCAGCCGTCTGCCGGAAGCCCGCGAAGCCTCCGACCAGGTACTTGCCGAAGCCATTCTCGCCCTGTGAGGAAGGCCTGCGCCTGGCTGCTGGCGCTGGCCCTCTGCGGAGCCGGCAACGCGACGGCGGCCCTGCGCCTGAAACTCGACGCGCCTGGGCTGGACCCTGCGCAGCGCGAGGCCAGCCAGCAACTCTTGGACGAAGCCGCGGACAAGCTGCCGCCGGCCTTCCGCGAACGCCTGGACCGCGAGATCAAGGTCGAGTGGCGCGACGACCTGCCCGCCAACGGCATGGGCCAGGCCCGTGGTCCGCAGCGCATCGCGCTGAACCGCAAGTACCTGTCCGATCTTACCGACGGCAGCGCCGCCAGCCGCCAGACCGGGCGCGTGCACGGCACCGAGCGGCGCGAGCTGCTGGCGACCCTGCTGCACGAGCTGACCCACGTCTACGATCGCGCGCGCCTGTGGTCGGCGGAGGAAAAACGCGAGATCCGCCGCTGCACGCGCCAGGAAGAAACCCTCGGCCGGATCGCCCAGCCCACCGATTGCCGCGGGCAGAGCGGGCGCCGCTTCACGCTCTCCGACGACCCGCGCCTGCTCGATCTCGCCGGCTGGCCGCAGCGCGCCGGCCAGCGCGGGCGGCGCGAGGCGCACAATGGCTTCGTACTGCGCAGCCCGGACGTCTACGAGCTGAGCAATCCGCGCGAGTTCGTCGCGGTGAACATGGAGTACTTCCTTCTCGATCCCAGCTACGCCTGCCGCCGCCCGGCGCTCTACCGCTACTACCAGCAACGCTTCGGCTGGGCGCCGGAACACAGCGCCTGTGCGCAGAGCTTCGCCTACCTCAACGCCGGCCGCGACTTCGGCCAGCAGCCGCTGGGCCAGCTCGACCCCGAGCGGGTCTACGAGGTCGACTACCTGCTGGCCGAGGCCAACGACAACCTGGTCAGCCGCTGGGGCCACACCATGCTCCGCCTGGTGATCTGCGCCCCCGGCCGGCCGCGTGGGCCGGACTGCCGGCTGGACCTCGACCAGCATCTGGTGCTGTCCTACCGCGCCTTCGTCGGCGACCTGCAATTGTCCAGCTGGGACGGCCTGACCGGCGCCTATCCGTCGCGCCTGTTCGTCCTGCCGCTGTCGCAGGTGATCGAGGAATACACCAAGGTCGAGCTGCGCAGCCTCGCCTCGGTGCCGCTGAAGCTGGACCGCGAGGAGGTCGCCAGCCTGGTCGAGCGCGCCGCGCAGAGTCACTGGAGCTACGACGGCCAGTACTACTTCATCTCCAACAATTGCGCGGTGGAAACCCTCAAGCTGCTGCGCAGCGGCATCCCCCGGCGACCGCTGCAAAGCCTGGACAGCATCACCCCCTACGGCGTGCTCGAGATGCTGGAGAACCGCAAGCTGGCCGATCCCAGTGTGCTCGACGACCCCAAGGAAGCCCTGCGCCTGGGCTACCGCTTCGACTCCTTCCGCGACCGCTACCAGGCGATGTTCGACGTGCTCAAGCAGCGCCTGCACATCCCCCAGGACAAGGTCGAGGACTGGCTGGCGCTGCCGGCCAGGGAGCGCCAGCCCTGGTTCGCCAAGGCCGACCTGCGCGCCAGCGCGGCGCTGCTGCTGCTCGAGCAGGCCTCGCTGCGGCGCCAGCTGCTGCTCGCCCAGGACGAGTTGAAGCGCCTGTACCTCGGCCACCTGGACAAGCCGGCCGGCGACCAGCGCCTGGAAGTGGCCGGCAAGACCTTCCAGCAGATCCTCGACGACAGCGGCTTCCTCAGTCGTCCGGCGGAACTCCTGGAGGGCGGCTACGGCCTGCCGCAGGCCGCCGAGTGGAAGCACCTGGAAGAGCAGACCCGCGAACGCCAGGCGCGCCTGCGCCGGCTCAGCGACGACCTCGACCGCGAGGTCCGCGCCCTGCTCGATCCCGAGCGCCGCGCCGAGCTGGAAGCCAACGAGGCCAACATCAAGGAGGTCGGCGCGCACCTGCGCGAGCTGCACAAGGCGGCCGGCGGGCTGATGCTGCCCTGAGGGAGGCGCCTGCAGGACGCGTCCCGGGCGCTCTTCCAGCGCCTCGCAGACGGCGGATAACGCTCTGCGTTATTCGCCCTACAGGTGCCACCTCCGGTCTTCGCTCACGGGGCGTCCGCTCCGGCGATGAACTCCTCGTCCTCTTCGGGCAACTGCGGGTCGAGGTGTAGCCATGGCAGGCGGCTGCCGACCCAGATGTGCCGGTTGGCGGGGGCGCGCTCGGGATGGTCGAGGCTGGCCACGGTGAAGTCCAGGGTATCGGCGCTGAGCCGGGTGAACAACGCCAGGTTGGCCCCGCAACGCGGGCAGAAGTAGCGCGTGCAGCTGGCCGACGAGGCATATTCCGCCGCTTCGCCCGCCAGCCAGCGGAACGCCGCGCGCGGCACCGTGGCCCAGGTGGTGACGATGCCGCCGGTGGTGCGCCGGCAGATCGAGCAGTGGCAGTGAGCGACATCGTCCAGCGGCGCGGCGACGGCGTAGCGCAGATAGCCGCAATGGCAACCGCCGGTATGGGTCTCGGGCATGGCGAATCCTCCTCGCGGGAGTGCCAGCATAAGCCGGACTTGCCCTGTGCCGCAGCCACCTCGCAAGATGAGCGGATTCCACTATCCGGGGGTGCCCGTGACCGCTCTGCTCTACTCCCTCTGGCCGCTGTTCGCCCTCATCGTCGGCGGTTACGCCCTGCGCCGCTGGGACTTTCCCGGCGAAGCCTTCTGGCCTGCCGCAGAACGCCTGAACTACTTCATCCTGTTTCCCGCGCTGCTGTTCAGCAACCTGGCGACCGCGCCGCTGGACGACCCCGGCCTGGCCCGCCAGGCCCTGGCCGTACTGCTCGGGCTCGGCGTCGCCTGGCTCGCCCTGCTGCTCTGCAAGCGCTGGCGCGGCTGGGACGCCGGGCGCTTCGGCGCCATCGCCCAAGGCGTATTGCGCTTCAACACCTATCTCGGCCTGGCCGCGGTCGGCAGCCTGTACGGCAAGCCGGGCCTGACCCTGGCCGCGCTGATGCTGGCGCTGATGGTGCCGACGGTGAACGTGATGTCGGTCTGGGCGCTGACCGCCGAGCGCGGCATCAGCCTGCGCGCGCTGCTGCTGCCGATCCTGAAGAACCCGCTGATCCTCGCCTGCCTCGCCGGCGCACTGGTCAACCTGGCCGGCGTCGGCCTGCCCGGCGGCAGCGATCGCCTGCTCAACCTGCTGGCGGTGGCCAGCCTGCCGCTGGGCTTGCTGTGCGTCGGCGCGGCACTGAAACCCCAGGAACTCGGCGGCGAAGTCGCGGCCCTTGGCTGGAACTGCGCGGCGCGGCTGCTGGCGATGCCCCTGCTGGCCTTCGCCATCGCTCGCGGGCTGGGCCTGCCGAGCATGGAAAACGCCGTGCTGGTGCTGTTCTTCGCCCTGCCGACGGCGCCCACCGCCTATGTGCTGACCCGCCAACTGGGCGGCGACGGCCACCTGATGGCGGGCATCATCACCTTGCAAACGCTGCTTTCCGGCGCCACCCTGGTCGGCGTACTCCTCGTGCTGCAAGGAAGCCCATGACGACAGGACGCGTGGCCGCCGCCCTCACGGCGCTCTGCCTGCTCTGCCAACCGGCCTTCGGTTTCATCAAGGTGTTTCCCGAATTCGACGACGAACCCGGCGCCGCCACCTTCTTCTGGGCGGCCGTCACCACCGTCGGCCCGTTCATCGGCAGCACCGTCAGCGCACAGGAGTCCAGCGCTGACGAGGGCGACAAGCTCGTCCAGGCGCGGGACGACGCCGCCAGCTTCGTCGCCAGCGACGGTGCGATCCGTGGCGCGTACCTCCAGGCGGCCTTGCAGGTCCTGCGCCAGGCCCCGGAATACGC
The DNA here is from genome assembly GCF_005503585.1 of Pseudomonas sp. 2VD. Lineage (NCBI taxonomy): Bacteria > Pseudomonadati > Pseudomonadota > Gammaproteobacteria > Pseudomonadales > Pseudomonadaceae > Pseudomonas > Pseudomonas sp. 2VD. Next base: position 12,822 of record NZ_SCND01000079.1, on the reverse strand, counting down.
CGGGTACAGCGACCTGCAACTGGCCGCGGCGCTCCTCGCGCGGCAGCCCTGATCGACCACATATCCGAAATTACCCGCACGTTTCCCGCCGTTATCCAGCGAAAGCTGCCTGAAAGCTTCCCGCCGTAGCATCCGCCCACCACCGGCAGAAGACCGGTCACGACGGCGCGTCCATGAGACGCCCGCTTACCCGTACAAAAACAACAATGGTGATTGCCATGCCCCGTTCCGCACACGCCTACAGCCGCACTCCGTCCGCGCGACGCCTCCCGCCCGCCGCCTGCTGACCGCACGCCGCACGCCCGTCCGCCGTCTTCCCCGGAGTGAACCCATGCTGACCCTGCTCGCCTTCGCCATGGTGGCGACCTTCATGTTCCTGATCATGACCAGGCGCCTGTCCGCGCTGATCGCGCTGATCCTGGTCCCGATCGCCTTCGCCCTGATCGGCGGTTTCGCCGCCGGCCTCGGCCCGATGATGCTCGACGGCATCCGCACCCTGGCGCCGACCGGCGTGATGCTGATGTTCGCGATCCTCTACTTCGCCATCATGATCGACTCCGGGCTGTTCGACCCGGCGGTGCGCAAGATCCTCCGGCTGGTCAAGGGCGACCCGCTGAAGGTCTCGCTGGGCACCGCGGCGCTGGCGATGATCGTCTCCCTCGACGGCGACGGCTCGACCACCTACATGATCTGCGTGGCCGCCGTACTGCCGTTGTACAGCCGCCTGGGCATGAGCCCGCTGGTGATGGCCTGCCTGATCATGCTCTCCAGCGGCGTGCTCAACATGACCCCCTGGGGTGGCCCCACCGCCCGCGCGGCGAGTGCCCTGCACGTCGACCCCGCGGATATCTTCGTGCCGATGATCCCGGCGATGATCGCCGGGCTGCTGGCGATCTTCGCCATCGCCTGGATCTACGGCAAGCGCGAGCGCGCCCGCCTCGGCGAGCTGCACCTGCCCACCGACCATGAGGACCTGGCGGAGATCAGCGTGTCGCAGTATCCGGAGGCGCGCCGGCCCAAGCTGCTGTGGTTCAACGCCATTCTCACCGTGGTCCTGATGGCGACCCTGATCGCCGGCCTGCTGCCGATGCCGGTGCTGTTCATGATCGCCTTCGGCATCGCCATGATCGTCAACTACCCGTGCATCCAGGAGCAGAAGAAGCGCATCGGCGCGCACGCCGAGAACATTCTCGCGGTGGTCTCGCTGATCTTCGCCGCCGGGGTGTTCACCGGCATCCTCTCCGGCACCGGGATGGTCGACGCCATGTCCAAGAGCCTGCTGGCGGTGATCCCGCCGGCGCTGGGCCCATACCTGGCGACCATCACCGCGCTGGTGAGCATGCCGTTCACCTTCTTCATGTCCAACGACGCCTTCTACTACGGCGTCCTGCCGATCCTCACCCAGGCCGCCGCCGAATACGGCATCACCCCGGTGGAAATGGCCCGCGCCTCGATCGTCGGCCAGCCGGTGCACCTGCTCAGCCCGCTGGTGCCCTCCACCTACCTGCTGGTGGGGCTGGCCAAGATCGACTTCGGCGACCACCAGCGCTTCACCCTGAAATGGGCCGTGCTGGTGTGCCTGGCAATCCTCGCCATGGCCCTGCTGCTGGGCCTGTTCCCCCTGTTCAGTAACTGACCGAGACGAGTGACCGCTTCATGGAATGGCTGACCAGCCCGGAAATCTGGATTGCGTTCTTCACCCTGACCGCCCTGGAGATCGTCCTCGGCATCGACAACATCATCATGATCTCGATCCTGGTCGGGCGCATGCCGAAGCACCTGCAGCCACGCACCCGCTTCTTCGGCCTGGCCCTGGCGATGGTGACGCGGATCCTGCTGTTGCTGTCGATCACCTGGGTCATGCGCCTGACCGCCGACCTCTTCCACCTGTTCGGCCAAGGCATCTCCGGACGCGACCTGATCCTGTTCTTCGGCGGCCTGTTCCTGCTCTGGAAAAGCAGCTCGGAGATCTACCAGGGCCTGGAAGGCGAGGAAGAAAGCGGCGAGGAACCGAAGGGTTCGGCGGGCGGCTTCATCGGCACCATCATCCAGATCGCGATCATCGACATCGTCTTTTCCCTGGACTCGGTGATCACCGCCGTCGGTATGGTCTCCCACGTGCCGGTGATGGTCGCGGCGATCATCGTCGCGGTACTGGTGATGATGCTCTGCGCCGGCGCCATCAGCGACTTCATCGACAAGCACCCGTCGCTGAAGATGCTCGCCCTGTCGTTCCTCATCGTGGTCGGCACGGTGCTGATCGCCGAAGCCTTCGAAGTCCATGTGCCGAAGGGCTACGTCTACTTCGCCATGGCCTTCTCCCTGGCCGTGGAGGCGCTGAACATCCGCATGCGCGGCGCCGCCGCGCGCAAACGGGGCGAAGAGCCAGTGAAGCTGCGCAAGGAAGTGCTCGGCGACTGAGCCGCTCAGGCCGGCTCGAAACGCTCGCCGCGGAATACCCGGCGAGCCGCGCCGCGACTGATCCGGCCGTGGGCCTGGCGGCGCTCCGCGCGCAGCGCGTCGGCCGCGCTGCTCGCCTGGTCCGCGAGGCGCCGGGCGATCAGCAGGATCGCCAGGCGTTTGTTGGCGTGCTGGCTACGCTGGCTCTGCACCCTGACGCTGATGCCGCTGGCCAGGTGGGTGGCGCGCACCGCCGAGTCGGTGGTGTTGACATGCTGGCCGCCGGGGCCGGAAGAGCGCAGGGTCTCGAAACGGATCTCGCCCTCCAGACTGGCCGGCGGCGCGGCGAAGCGCTCCGCGCCGATGAACCAGTTCTTGCGCGCATGCCTTGCCCGGTAGGGGCTGGGGCAGATCCACTGGATACCGCCGCACCAGCGCTCGGCGAGCGCTTCGGCGGCAGTGCCGCGCAGCCCCAGGAGCAGCGAACGCCAGGTGCGCGAACGCTCGCCGGCCACCTTCTCGATTACCTCGACCTCGACGCCGGCTTGCGCCGCCTCGAGGCACAGCCGCTCGAACGCCTTCGCCACCGCCAGGCAGCATTCCGCCGGCCCCTGGGCCGCGGAGAGTTGCAGCAGGATCATCGGCAGCACTCCCCACGGGTCTTGTAGGTCAGCACCGGCTTCAGGCGGGCGACCAGGCGCAGCAGGCCGGCTTCGAGCAGCGCGCCGACCACCGAGTCGATACCCTTGTAGGCTTCCGGCGCTTCCTCGTAGATCAGTTGGCGGTCGCCACAGATCACCCTGCTGCCAAGGCGCGTACGGCCCAACTGGTCGACGCTGAAGCGCGCCGCCAGACGCTCCCGACACTCGCCGCGCTGCCATTTGCGACCGGCGCCGTGGGCCAGGGAGAACAGGCTCTGCGCGCTCGGCACAGGCTCCACCAGGTAGCTGTAGTCGCCGCGCGAGCCGGGGATCACCAGCACGCCCTGGTCGGCCGGGGTGGCGCCCTTGCGGTGCAGCCAGCCGTCGACGCCATCGACCTGTGCCGGCGCCACCAGGTTGTGGTTGACGTCGAGCAGTTCCAGGCCGTCGCAGCGCAAGCGTTCGAGAATGCGCCGGGCGATGAGCTGGCGGTTACCCTCGGCGAAGCGCAACGCATCGGCGTGGCGCGCCAGGTAGGCGGAAGCTTCCAGGCTGCCGTCGAGCAGGCCGGCGTGGCCGTGCAGGCTGACATGCTCTTGCAGGATCGCCTGGCCGAGCCCGCGCGAGCCGCTGTGCACCAGCAGTTGCAGGCGATCGGCATCGAGGCCGAGGGCGTGCAGGGCAGCCTGGTCGAACACGGTCTCGACCTGCTGTAGTTCGGCGAAGTGATTGCCGCCACCGATCGTGCCGAGCGCGCGCCAGTGCTCGCGGGCCGGCAGCTCCAGGGCTTCGATGCAATCGTTCCAGGTCTCGTCCAGCGGCAGGTCGAGATTGCCCAGGCGCTTTTCCAGTTTGTCCGCCGACAGCTTGCCGGGGGCCAGGCCGGTTTCCCACAGGGCCATGCCACAGCCGATGTCGTTGCCGACCAGCGCCGGGTAGAAGCGGCCGACGGAGAAGAACGCCGCGCCGACCGGATAGCCGCGACCGGGATGCAGGTCCGGGAGACCGACGACGCGGCGCATGCCGTCCAGTTCGGCGGTGGTTTGCAGTTGCTGGATCGCCTTGCCTTCGATCCAGGTGCTGTCCGAGGCGATCAGTGCGACGCCCGCGGACAAAGGCTTGATGTAGTTGCCCATAATCCAATCCATGTGATTGAAACGGTAGATCCGGGGGGCAGACCGAAGCCGAGCGGGCACTCGCGGAAGGGCGAAGGGCGTCTAACGGAGAAGTGAAAACCTGGGGAGCGGTGACCGCGGCAGCCGATGACCTCTCGCCGGAAGCTTGCGCGGACGCAAGGGCGGGAATCGTTCAGCGGTGCAGGGGGTCGAGCGGTAGGTTTCGGTGGCCGTTAGGCCAGGCGCAGCCTGCAAAGGGTAGAGAACTGAATCATCGATGTAACCTCCTTTGCGGTGCGTGAGTGGGGGAAATGAAGGGCGAATCCTAGGCGTTTCATTCCCGCCGCGCAAGCCCCGGAAAGGCTCCGCGGTGGAAATGAGCGGCGCATCACTGCGCCGAAAGGGCCTGCACGGCGCCGGGCACCTCGCTGTTCCAGCGCTGGTAGAGCGCCCGCAGCTCGCCGGACGCCGCCATCTGCCGTACCCGCGCGTCATAGACCTCGCGCAGGAGCCGGCCGCTGGCGCTGTCGGCGAAGGTCATGAAGGACTCCTTGCCGGGCGGCAGTTGCGCGATCGGATAGGCATCGGCCGGCAGATGCGCTTCGCTGCGCTGCTTTTCCAGTTCGTCCGGCTCGTCGAGGAAGAAATCCAGCTCGCCGTTCTGGACCTGCTCGGTGCAACGCTCGGGGCGGACGCACTCGACCAGGGTGAAGTCGCGCTGCTCCGCGGGGATCAGGTTGTAGCTATGGCGCCAGCCGACGCGCTTGCCGGTGAGGCTGGCGCGGCCGGAAAAGGGCGTCTTCGCCGCATGCATCACGCCGTGGTACTCGATGTCGATCGGCAACTGGGCGTACAGCTTGCCCTCAACGCCGGGGATCTCGCCCGGCACGCCATCGACCATGGAGCCCGCGGTCATCAGCTTGTTGGCGCGGTTCCAGGGCATGTTGATGAATTTCACGTCGAGCCCGTAGGGCGCATAGACCTGCTTCAGCAGGTCCCAGTACAGACCGCTGCCGTCGGCGTTGGTATAGCCTTCCCAGGCCGGCGCGGCGAAGGTCGCCTTGCGGATGTGCGCCTGCTCCAGGCTATCGCCCAGCGCATCGGCCTGAACCACCGGCGCTCCCCCTACCCCGAGCGCCAACACCGCTGCCGAGAGGCAGCCACTGATCCCCGCAAATCGCATCCGCACCACTCCTCTGTATCCCTCTAGACCGGGGCTTTTCAAAAGGTGCAAAGGATACCCTTCCTGTCGGCTAATTCCATGGCCTGTGGCGCAAACGCATGCATCGAACGGAAGGCGAAAAAATCCTCGCCGTTTCGCGGCGCGCACGCTTGAATGAAGGGTAGGCGCCCTGCCGCTCGGGCTGCCAGGACGAACTCCCGCGGGGGGCGCCTGTCCAAATATGACGTTCGTGTTACAACTCGCCTGAACGCTGCCTTTCCATCGTGGCCGTTGGCGCCGTTGTCCGGGCTCTGCGGCGCAACGCACGCGGAACCTGGCGCGAGGTTGGCCATTCGTCGTAGTGCCAGGGGGGCCACGCCATGCTGAAACTGCTCGACCTGCTCTCTGCCGTCGCCCTGCTGGTGTGGGGCACGCATATCGTCCGCACCGGAATTCTCCGGGTCTACGGCGCCGACCTGCGGCGCATCCTCAGTCGCAGCGTGGAAAAACGCCCGCTGGCGTTCGCCGCCGGCATCGGCGTCACCGCTCTGGTGCAAAGCAGCAACGCCACCGCCCTGCTAGCCACCTCCTTCGTCGCCCAGGGCCTGATGGCACTGGCGCCGGCCCTGGCGATCATGCTCGGCGCCGATGTCGGCACCGCGCTGATGGCGCGGGTGCTGACCCTCGACCTGTCGTGGCTTTCGCCATTGCTGATCTTCTTCGGCGTGATTTTCTTCCTCAGCCGCAAACAGACCCGCCTCGGCCAGCTCGGCCGGGTATTCATCGGCCTCGGCCTGATCATCCTGGCGCTCCAGCTGATCGTCGCTGCCGCCGAGCCGATGACCCAAGCCAAGGGCGTCAAGGTACTGTTCTCCAGCCTGACCGGCGACATCATGCTCGACGCGCTGACCGGCGCGTTGTTCGCCATGATTTCCTATTCCAGCCTGGCCGCCGTGCTGCTTACCGCGACCCTCGCCGCGTCCAAGGTGATCTCGCTGAAAGTCGCGCTGTGCCTGGTGGTCGGCGCCAACCTCGGCAGCGGCATCCTGGCCATGCTCAGCGCCACCGCGCAAAACGCCGCCGGTCGCCGGGTGGCCCTCGGCAGCCTGTTGTTCAAGGTCGCCGGCTGCCTGCTGGTGCTGCCCCTGGTGGGGCCGCTGGCGGACTGGATGGATCACTGGCAGTTCAGCACAGCCGAACTGGTGATCGCCTTCCACGTGCTCTACAACGCCGCGCGCTGCCTCGCCTGCCTGCCGCTGACCAACGCCATGGCCAGCTTCTGCACCCGGGTGATGCCCGACCGCGCCCTTCCCGACGACGTCGCCCGGCCGCGCCATCTCGATCCCGCCGCCCTCGACACGCCGAGCCTGGCGCTGGCCAACGCGGTGCGCGAGACCCTGCGCATGGGCGACACCGTCGAGCAGATGCTGAACAATCTGATGCAGATCATCCGCGGCGGCGATCCGCTGCTCGGCAAGGACATCCGCAAGCTCGACGACGACGTCGACGCCCTCTACACCGCGATCAAGCTGTATCTGGCAAGGATGCCGCGCGAGGACCTGTCCGAACGCGACAGCCGGCGCTGGGCGGAGATCATCGAGCTGGCGATCAACCTGGAGCAGGCCGGCGACATCATCGAGCACATGCTCGCCGCCGTGCAGGACAAGAAGACCTCGCGCAGCCGCTCGTTCTCCGACACCGGTCTGGAAGAGATCGGCACCCTGTACCAGCAGTTGGTCTCCAACCTGCGCCTGGGTCTCTCGGTGTTCCTCAACGGCGACCTCGACAGCGCCAAGCGCCTGCGCCGGGCCAAGCAGCGCTTCCGCCTGCAGGAACGGCGCTACGCCCATGCCCATGTCGACCGCCTGCACCAGCAGGTGGTGCAGAGCATCGAGACCAGCTCGCTGCACCTGGACCTGATCAGCGACATGAAGCGTCTCAACTCGCTGTTCTGCGCCATCGCCTACGCCGTGCTGGACAACCCTGACGCGCCGAGCAGAACGGCCGACGAGGGCGTTCGCCAGGACGAGGACGACTGGGCCGACGAGGTCGACGACATGACCTCGGCGCCGCTGGCCGAGCCAGCGCTCGTCGAGGAGCGTGCGGAAACACGCCGTTCGCGACATTAGCCGTTCTGCGGGTAGGTTCGTCATGAAGCATCCGCTATTCTCGGTATTTTCAGTTCCAGGCTCGGCCCATGCGTTCGTTGTCCACCCTGCTGCTGTTCTGCCTGCTCTGCCCCTGGTCGTACGCCGACCAGCGCAGCGAGGTCGAAGCCTTCCAGCTGGAAAACGGCATGGGCGTGCTGCTCAAGCCCACCGAGCAGCGCCGGCACGTCTCGATCCGGCTGGTGGTGGGGGTCGGTTTCGCCGACTTCTCGTGCCGTGAAAAGCAGCTGCCGCACCTGCTCGAGCACCTGTTCTTCAGCGGCCTGGACGGCGGCGACGAGGCCGACCTGGAAGCCCGCATGCAGGCCCTCGGCGGACAATGGAACGCCTACACCAGCGAAGGCGACACCACCTTCGTCATCGAGGCACCTGCCGCCACCCAGCGGCAGGTCCTCGACCTGCTGCTGGACACCATCACCCGCACCGAACTGGACGAGCCGCGCATCGCCGCCGCCAAGCGGGTGATCGAGCGCGAAGGCGGCGGCCATTACTCGCACCTGCAGCGCTGGCTCGACCGCGAGAACCTGGGCCGTGGCGCCATGGACCAACTGGCGGTGGAACTGGGCCTGGCCTGCTCCCAGCGCGCGCCGCTGGCGCCGCTTGGCGCGGAGCAGCTGGAGCGGCTGCGCAGCGACTGGTACGTACCGGGCAACATGACCCTGATCCTGGTCGGTGACCTCGATCCGCGCCTGCCTGCCTATCTGACCCGGACCTTCGGCACCCTGGAAGACCACGAGCTCCCCGAGCGCCGCGAGCTGCCGGCGGCCAACGGGCATGCCGAGGCCAGGCGCACCCTGATCACCCGGCCATTCGGCGAGGGTGCGATGCTGCACTGGATCTATCCGGAGCCGGACGACGCCGACCCGGACGCCATGGTCCTGCTCCAGGCCTATATGAACGACGCGCTGTACGCCGACCTGCGTGTGCGTCGCGGACTCACCTACGGGCCATCGACCGATCGCCAGGTGTTCGCCAACCAGGGCTTCTTCAGCCTCGACGCGGATGTCGAGCGCAGCGACCTGCCCGCCACCGAGGCCGCCCTGCGCGAGTTGCTCGACGGCATCCGCCAGCATGGCCTGGACCCGGGGCGTTTCAAGCGGGTGCAATTCGCCGAGCGCGCCAGGCTGGCCTGGAGCACCCAGGGCAACGCGGCGCTGGCGGACTATTACTGGGGCTCGCTGGCCGACTACGAGGACGGCCATTTCCCCAATGAGGAGCGCCGCCTGGCGAAGGTCAGCCTGCAACAGGCGAACGCGCTGGCGAAGCGGCTGTTCGACGGCGAAGGCTACCTGCGCATCGAAAAGCCGCTGTTCGACGACGACATGCTCTACCCGTTGCTACTCGCCGCCGGTCTCCTGGCCAGCGGCCTGCTCTGGTTCGGCCTGCGCCGCCGGCGCGCCTGAGCGGGCTACAGGGCCAGGCGGTGGATGACCTGGGTCGAGTCGTCCGGGTCGCGCTGGCCGACGAAGCCCAGTGCGCAACACAGGTCGCGCATCGCCCGGTTGGCCGCCGAGTCCACCGAATACATCTGGCGGAAGCCGTTGCGCCGCGCCACGTCGATCAGATGGCGCATCAGCACGGCGTCGAGGCCCAGCCCCTGGTAGTCGTCGGCGATGGTTACCGCGCATTCGCACTGCCCTTCCTCGCAACAGGCGGCGTAGCGGCTGATACCGACCTCGCGCAGCTCACCGTCCTCGTGCACCAGGGCAACGAAGGCCATGCTCTGCTGGTAGTCGATGTCCATCAGTTGGTCGAGCAGCGCCGGGCTGGCTTCCTTGATCTCGCCGAGGAAGCGGAAGTGGCGGGTCGCCGGGGACAGCCGGTTGATGAACTGGCGTTCGCGCTCCCGGTCCTCCTCGCGCAGGGGACGGATCAGCACGTGGCGGCCATCGTCGAGGGACTCGACCCAATGGTCGCCCTCCACCGCCGCGAACGCGGAAGACCGGCTGGCATTTTGTACATTGGACATGATGCGATCTCCAGGAAGGGAAGGAAGTCGGTACAACCACTTCCTTCCTGTCTACGCGGTTTGGCGCAGCTCCGGTTGATCGACATCAACGCCGCCGCCGCAGCCCCGGCGGGAGCCGACGCACGGCATGCGGCGAAACGCCTCAGGCGTTGGCCAGCTCGGCCTCGGCGATCTCCTTGCCGCGCCGGCGGAACAGCACCAGGGTGGCGAGCAGCCCCAGCAGCGCCGCGCCACTGAGCCAGATGCCCGGAGCCGCGCGGTTGTCCAGGGTGTGGATCAGCCAGGTGCAGACCGCCGGGGTGAAACCACCGAAGGTCGCCGTAGCCAGGCTGTAGGCGAGGGAGAAACCGGTGGTGCGCACGTCCGCCGGCATCACCTCGGTCAACGCCACCACCATCGCGCCGTTGTAGCTGCTGTAGAGGAACGACAGCCACAACTCGACGCCGAGCAGGCCGGCGAAACTCGGCTCGCGGACCAGCCAGGACAGCGCCGGGTAGGCGGTCAGCAGTGCCAGCGCGGAGGCACCCAGCAACAATGGCTTGCGCCCGATGCGGTCGGAGAACGCGCCCATCACCGGCAGCCAGATGAAGTTGGACAGGCCGATGCACATGGTCACCAGCAGGCTGTCGAGGTCCGACAGTTGCAACTCATTCTTGCCGAAGGTCGGCGTGTAGGCGGTGATCAGGTAGAACGATACGGTGGTCATCACCACCATCGCGGTACCGGCCAGCACTACGCCGAAGTTCTGCCCGATGGAGCGCAGCACCTGCGACAGCGACGGGCGGTGGGTGCGCGCCTCGAACTCCGGCGTTTCCTCCAGCGAGCGACGGATGACGAACAGCGCCGGAACGATCAGGCAGCCGATGAAGAACGGTACGCGCCAGCCCCATTCGCCCATGTCCTGCGGGCTCAGCCACTGGTTGAGGAGCACGCCGAGCAGGCCGGCGAAGACCACCGCGACCTGCTGGCTGGCCGACTGCCAACTGACGAAGAAGCCTTTGCGTCCTGGCGTTGCGATCTCCGACAGGTAGACCGAAACCCCTCCCAGCTCGACGCCGGCGGAAAAACCCTGCAGGAGCCGGCCGAACAGCACCAGCAACGGCGCCGCCACGCCCAGCGTGGCATAGCCGGGAACGAAGGCGATCAGCAGGGTGCCCATGGCCATCAGGCCGAGGGTAATGATCAGGCCCTGGCGGCGGCCGTGGCGATCGATGTAGGCGCCCAGGAACACCGCACCCAACGGCCGCATCAGGAAGCCGGCGCCAAAGGTGGCGAGGGACAGCATCAGGGAGGCGAACGGGTTGTCGCCGGGGAAGAAGGTCTTGGCGATGGCGGTGGCGTAGAAGCCATACACCATGAAGTCGTACATCTCGAGGAAGTTGCCACTGACCACACGGAAAATGGCGACGCCTTTGGATTTATTAGAGGCCATGGGACACACACTCAGGCAGACACGGGGAAGCGGTCCATGGCGGCGTCGATGGCCACGCAGGCGGGTACGTCATCCATCGACCGAGTTGTAACCATATGTGTAAAAACTCCTGTCGAACAATCTAAAATTGCCCGAAAGGTGCGAATTGAAGGGGTTTGAAAGGCTGCCGAAAGCTTCGCGACCATCGGTCGGGAAAGCGACGCCTTTTTCCCTGGTCGCCCTCCGCGAAAGGAGAACGGAGCCTCTGTCGGGCGAAGGAAACATTCGCCGCGCGGTAGCTGTCCTTCGTTCATACCCAGGAAACCCGGCCGGGGTTATGCTGCGCGCCCCGGCCGGCTGGCCGAGCAGATCCGATCGAGAACCCGCTGTTCCCCATGCCCAACCAACAACGCCCCATCCTCAAGGCCCGCCTGGAGCAACTGATCGCCCTGGTCGGCGGCCTGATGGCCCGCTATCCACGCACCATCGCCCTGTTCGGCTTCTGTTCGGGCGTGTTCAGTTTCATCATGGTCGACCGGCAGAAGGGCTTCGCCCAGGTACTGGCAATCATCATGCTGGTCAGCTGGGTCTGGTTGATCCTCGAGAACCTCCTGCGGGAGACCTTCGCCCGCCGCTTCGGCTGGGAGATCCCGGCGCCGCTGCTGCGCTACGCGACCCAACTGATCCACCAGGAAAGCCTGTTCTTCGTCCTGCCGTTCTTTCTCATCACCACCACCTGGAACAGCGGTCAGGCGCTGTTCACAGGGACGCTGGCCGCCGCGGCGCTGATCTCCATCACCGATCCGCTCTACTATCGCTGGCTGTCCAGGCGTCGCTGGGTGTTCCTCGCCTACCACACCCTGACCCTGTTCGCGGTGTTGCTGACCTCGCTGCCGATCCTGCTGCACCTGACCACCCCGGAAAGCTACCGGTTGTCGCTGGGCATCGCCGTCGTGCTGTCCTTCCCCAGCCTGCTCGTGACCTTCCCGCTACAGCACTGGTGGCGCGGCTTCCTGCTTCTCGGCCTGACCCTGGCGGTAGGCCTGGCCGGCTGGTTCGGCCGTACCTGGGTGCCGCCGGCCACCCTGTGGCTGACCGAAGTGGCGGTGAGCAGCCAGTTCGACGACCAGAGCCGCACGCCCGGCGACAGCCTGGAGCAGGTCGGCGCCAGCCAGTTGCGCAGCCAGGGCCTGTTCGCCTATACCGCGATCAACGCGCCGCGCGGCCTCGACGAGCGCATCTATCACGTGTGGATGTTCAACGGGAAGGAGTTCGACCGCATCGCCCTGGATATCCACGGCGGCCGCAAGGAGGGCTACCGGGCCTGGACCCACAAGCAGAACTTCCCCGGCGACCCGGTCGGCCACTGGCAGGTGAAGGTACTCACCGAGGCCGGACAGATGATCGGTACCCTGCGCTTCGACGTCACCCAGTGACGTCGAAGCCTGGCGACTTCAGACGAAGAACCAGTAGCACACGCCGATGGAGGCGATGACCCCGGCCAGGTCCGCGGTCAGCGCGCAGCCCACCGCGTGGCGCGCGCGCTGCAGGCCGACCGAGCCGAAATAGACGGCGAGCACGTAGAAGGTGGTCTCGGTGCTGCCCTGCACGGTGGCGGCGACCAGCGCCGGGAAACTGTCGACGCCGTGGGTCTGCATGGTCTCCAGCAGCATCGCCCGCGCCGCGCTGCCGGAGAACGGCTTGACCAGCGCGGTGGGCAACGCCTCGACGAAGCGGCTGTCCCAGCCCAGCCCCTCGACCGCCCAGCGTATCCCGCCGAGTACCACTTCCAGCGCCCCGGAGGCGCGCAGCACGCCAACCGCGCAAAGCATCGCGACCAGGTAGGGCAACAGGTTCCTGGCAACGTCGAAACCTTCCTTCGCCCCCTCCACGAAGCTCTCGTAGACCGGCACCTTCTTCAGCGCGCCGACGATCAGGAACAGCACGATCAGGCTG
>NZ_SCND01000078.1:0-19065 GCF_005503585.1 Pseudomonas sp. 2VD | reverse complement strand
GCCTATCCGCGACGCCAGCGGCGGATAACGCCTGTGGCGTTATTCGCCCTACGCCAGTTGGAATGGCTTGCGACCGAGATGCTGCCGAAGCCCGATCCGTAGGGCGAATAACCGCTCGCGGTTATCCGCCGCCTATCCATGACGTCGGTGGCGGATAACGCCGGTGGCGTTATTCGCCCTATCCCCAGGCACGGATGCCCGGCCTCATTCGCTCTGCGCTAGGCGGAACGGCTCGCGACCGAGATGCTCGCGCAGCGACTCGATGAACGCCCTGACCCGCACCGGCATGTAGCGCGCCGAGGGGTACAGGGCATAGATGCCGCCCTGCGGCAGGTGCCAGCCAGGTAGCAGCCGGACCAGCCGCCCGCGGGCGATCTCGCGGGCCACCAGGAAGCTCGGCAGCACGCTGACGCCGGCACCGTCGAGCACCAGGCGGTACACCGCCAGGGTGTTGTTCGCCAGCAGGCGCCCTCGGGTCTGCACCGTGGCGCGCTCGCGCTGGCGTTCGAAGGTCCAGGTCCAGGGCGTGCTCAGGCGGGTATGGCCGATCCATTCGCAGCGCGCCAGGTCGTGCGGCTGGAGCACCGGCGGCAGGCCGGCGAGGTATCCCGGCGTCGCCACGGCAACCTGCTGGAAGTCGCACAGCTTGCTGGCATGCAGGCCGGAATCGCGCGGCCAGCCGATACGCACCGCGAGGTCGATGCGCTGGCCGACCAGATCGCTGAACTGGTCGTCGGCCAGCATTTCCACCTGGACCTTGGGAAACTGCCGGATGAACGCCGCGGAAACGCTGCTGATGTGCCATTTGACGAAATCCTGCGGCGCGGTGATGCGCAACCGGCCGCTGGGCTCGCCCTGCAGGTCGCGCACATCGGAGAGCGCGCCGTCCAGCTCGCCGAGCATGCGCTGGGCCACGCCGAACAGCAGTTCGCCGCGATCGGTAAGGGTCATGCGACGGGTGGTACGGGTCAGCAACTGGATCCCGAGGTCGGCCTCCAGGCGTCGCAACTGCTCGCTGAGTAGCGATTTCGACAAGCCCAGGGCCTCCGCCGCGGCGGTGAAGCTGTTGTGTTCGGCGACGGCGACGAAGGCATACAAGTGATTCAGGTTCAGATGATTCAATCGCTCCAGGGCGGCGCTCATCCTGTCATTCCTTAGCCGGGAAGTGGGTCCGGACGGGTCTTGTCGAAAAAATCCTGCTGCGACGGAACGGCGGCATTCGACAGGACCCGCAACGATCGGTGAGCGTGATGACGCGACCGGGCGGTCAGGTCGTCGTTAAAGACCGCCAGGCGCGCATAAGTTTCAGCGCGCCACCTTCGTTTTCCGATAAGTGAGAACTGCTTCAGACGGTCGGCCGGGTGCTTTCATGTCAGCGAGCCCCGCCTGATTGATCGCTTTCTACCGACAAACCACTCTTAAAGTAGTTTCTAAAGTATTGGACAAACTTCCTTTTTCTTTATGGAGATACGGCACATTCATTCCATTCGACATTAATAATTGCAAACCATCATTCGAAACGATTATTCGGTTTTCATGAACAACGTCCTGGCCTCATGCCTGGCTCGGCCCCGGTAGGCGTTTTTTCCCGTTGACGGGCATCGGCCTTCTGGTATTTTCTGAAACCGGTTTCAGCTCCTGGCATCCGCTGGCGAAGACCAGCCGGACACACCAATAAGAACAGCACCAAGAGGTACCAGGTCCGTGAATGGTTCAGTACTGCCCAGCCGTGGCCGCGTCACCATCAACCAGGTGGCCGAGGCCGCCGGCGTCTCCAAGGCCAGCGTGTCGCGCTATATCGGCGGCGACCGCCAGTTGCTCGCCGATGCCACCGCCCGGCGCATCGAGCGCGCCATCGACCAGCTCGACTACCGCCCCAACCAGATGGCCCGAGGCCTCAAGCGCGGGCGCACACGGCTGATCGGAATGCTGGTGGCGGACATCCTCAACCCCTACTCCGTGGCCGTCATGCATGGCGTGGAAACCGCCTGCCGCGAACACGGCTACAGCCTGGTGGTGTGCAATACCGACCGCGACGACGAGCAGGAACGTCATCACCTGGCCGCCCTGCAGTCCTACAACGTCGAAGGACTGATCGTGAACACCCTCGGCCACCATCCCGGCGAACTGCGCGCCCTGCACCGCGAACTGCCGATGGTGCTGGTGGACCGCCAGTTGGCCGAGCTGGATACCGACCTGGTCGGCCTGGACAACGCCGACGCCGTCGAACAGGCCCTCGACCACCTTCAACAACGCGGCTTCCGCGACATCCTGCTGGTCACCGAACCGCTCGACGGCACCAGCTCGCGGATCGAGCGGGTCCAGGCCTTCAATGCCTCCATCGGCCGGCGACCGGCGCTCAAGGGCCAGGTCCTGCAGACCGACGACTTCTTCCGCGACGGCCTGCGCGCCTTCCTTTCGGCCAGCGGCCCCGGGCCGAAGGCGCTGTTCACCTGCAACGGCGTCGCCACCCTCTGCGCCACCCGCCAACTGCGCGACCTTGGCTGCCGGCTGTTCGATGAGGTCGGCCTGCTGGCCTTGGACGAACTCGACTGGTACCCACTGGTGGGCAGCGGCATCACCGCCCTCGCCCAACCCACCGACGAAATCGGCCGCACCGCCTTCGAGCGCCTTCTGGCGCGACTCGAAGGCGACCGCGAGCCGGCGCGCCGGGTGACCTTCCCGGCGCAACTGATCGTTCGCGGCTCGACCCATCCACGCGGCTAGCGGCCTGCCGCCGGCGCGTTGCCGGCGGCTTTCGCACGGCCTGAAATGAAACCGGTTTCAGAGGATCGCCAATGTCCCTTCACCCTGTCTCCATCAGTCTTTCCAGCTACGGCGCGGACCTCGTTCGCAGTCGCGGCCAGGCCAGCTTCCTGCCCCTGCTGGGGATGGCCGGCGCGCAGCGCGTGGAACTGCGCGAGGAACTCTTCGCCGGCCCGCCGGATACCGAAGCGCTGACCGCCGCCATCCAGTTGCAGGGGCTGGAATGCGTGTTCTCCTCGCCCCTCGAGCTGTGGCGCGAAGACGGCCAGTTGAACCCCGAGCTGGAGCCGACCCTGCGCCGCGCCGAAGCCTGCGGGGCCGGCTGGCTCAAGGTCTCGCTCGGTCATCTGCCGGAACAGCCCGACCTCGCCGCCCTCGCCCGGCGCCTGGCGCGCCACGGCTTGCAGCTACTGGTGGAGAACGACCAGACGCCCCAGGGCGGCCGGATCGAGGTGCTGGAACGCTTCTTCCGCCTCGCCGAGCGCCAGCAACTGGACCTGGCGATGACCTTCGACATCGGCAACTGGCGCTGGCAGGAGCAGGCGGTGGACGATGCCGCCCTGCGCCTGGGCCGCTACGTCGGCTACGTGCACTGCAAGGCGGTGATCCGCAACCGCGACGGCAAGCTGGTCGCGGTGCCGCCGTCGGCCGCCGACCTGCAGTACTGGCAGCGCCTGCTGCAGCATTTCCCGGAAGGCGTGGCGCGGGCCATCGAATACCCGCTGCAGGGCGACGACCTGCTCAGTCTCAGCCGCCGGCACATCGCCGCCCTCGCCCGCCTCGGCCATCCCCAGGAGGAACGCCAGCATGGCTGACTTCGAGATCCTCTGCTTCGGCGAGACCATGGCCATGTTCGTCGCCGAACAGCCCGGCGAACTGGACCGCGTCGAGCAGTTCGGCAAGCGCATCGCCGGCGCCGACAGCAACGTCGCCATCGGCCTCGCCCGCCTCGGCTTCGCGGTGGCCTGGCTGAGCCGGGTCGGCGACGACTCGCTCGGCCGTTTCGTACTCGACAGCCTGACCCGCGAGGGTCTCGACTGCCGCTTCGTCGAGGTCGACGCGCAAGCGCCCACCGGGTTCCAGATGAAGTCCCGCGAGGTCGATGGTGCCGACCCGCGGGTCGAGTACTTCCGCCGCGGCTCGGCGGCCAGCCGGCTGGGCCTCGCCCATATCCGCGAAGAAATGCTCGGCGCCCGCCACCTGCACGCCACCGGCATTCCGCCGGCACTCTCGGCGAGTGCCTGCGAACTGTCCCACGAACTGATGCGGCGCATGCGCGGCAAGGGCGCCAGCCTGTCCTTCGACCCCAACCTGCGACCCTCGCTGTGGCCCAGCGAGCGCCGCATGATCGCCGAGATCAACGCCCTCGCCGCGCATGCCCACTGGGTCCTGCCGGGCCTGGAGGAAGGCCGCCTGCTCAGCGGCTGGCAGGAACCCGCGGATATCGCCGCGTTCTACCTGGACATGGGTGTCGACGCGGTGGCGATCAAGCTCGGCCCGAGCGGCGCCTACTATCGCGATGCCCACGGCGAAGGACTGGTCCCCGGCGTGCCGGTGGCGACCGTGGTGGACACCGTGGGCGCCGGCGACGGCTTCGCGGTCGGGGTGGTCAGCGCGCTGCTGGAAGGTCTGCCGCTGCCCGACGCGGTGGCGCGCGGCAACTGGATCGGCAGCCGCGCGGTACAGGTCCGCGGCGACATGGAGGGGCTGCCGAAACGCAGCCAACTGCTCGACCGCGAGCACCGCAAGAGCGCCTGAACCCGCCGCCCACGCGGCACCTGTTGCGACAAGAACAAGACAAGCTCAGGAGATACCCGACCATGACCATGCCTCGCCTCGCCAGCAGCCGCTGGTGGTACATCATGCCGATCGTTTTCGTCACCTACAGCCTGGCCTACCTGGACCGCGCCAACTACGGCTTCGCCGCCGCCTCCGGGATGGCCGACGACCTGCGGATCACCCCCGGGCTGTCCTCGCTGCTGGGCGCGCTGTTCTTCCTCGGTTACTTCTTCTTCCAGGTGCCGGGGGCGATCTACGCGGAAAAGCGCAGCGTCAAGAAGCTGATCTTCGTCAGCCTGATCCTCTGGGGCGGGCTGGCCACCCTGACCGGGATGGTCGCCAACGTCTACCTGCTGATCGGCATCCGCTTCCTCCTCGGCGTGGTCGAGGCGGCGGTGATGCCAGCGATGCTGGTCTACCTCTGCCACTGGTTCACCCGCGCCGAGCGCTCGCGGGCGAACACCTTCCTGATCCTCGGCAACCCGGTGACCATCCTCTGGATGTCGGTGGTCTCCGGCTACCTGGTGGAGCATTTCAGCTGGCGCTGGATGTTCATCATCGAAGGCCTGCCGGCGGTGATCTGGGCCTTCATCTGGTGGCGCCTGGTGGATGACCGCCCGCGCCAGGCCGCCTGGCTGAGCGGCTCGGAAAAACGCGACCTGGAAGACGCCCTGGCCGCCGAGCAGCAGGGCATCAAGCCAGTGAAGAACTACCGCGAGGCGTTCCGTTCGCCAAAGGTCATCGTCCTCTCGCTGCAGTATTTCTGTTGGAGCATCGGCGTCTACGGCTTCGTCCTCTGGCTGCCGTCGATCCTCAAGCACGGCGCCAACATCGACATCATCGAAGCCGGCTGGCTGTCGGCGCTGCCCTACCTGGCGGCGGTGATCGCCATGCTCGGAGTGTCCTGGGCCTCGGACCGGTTGCAGAAACGCAAGCGTTTCGTCTGGCCACCGCTGCTCATCGCGTCCATCGCCTTCTACGGTTCCTACGCCCTCGGCAGCGAGCACTTCTGGCTGTCCTACGCCCTGCTGGTGCTGGCCGGGGCCTGCATGTACGCGCCCTACGGACCGTTCTTCGCCATCGTCCCGGAAGTCCTCCCGGCCAACGTCGCCGGCGGCGCCATGGCGCTGATCAACAGCATGGGCGCGCTGGGCTCGTTCTCCGGCTCCTGGCTGGTCGGCTACCTGAACGGCATCACCGGCGGGCCCGGGGCTTCCTATCTGTTCATGAGCGGAGCGCTGCTGCTGTCGGTGCTGCTCACCGTGTTCCTCAACCCGCACGCCGACAAGCGCGAGCCCGATGCCGCTCGCGCGCACGCCTCGCGGCGGGCGGCGCCGGCCCACCCCTGACCGACTCCGGAGCATCCGATGAAGAAAGTGGTTCTCTACAAACGTCTCTCCGCGCCCCTGATGGAACGCCTGCGCGAACGGGTCGAGGTGCTCCTGGTCGAGGAGCCCGGCCGCGACGGCCTGGCCCGCCTGCGCGACGCCCTGCCCGAGGCCCACGGCCTGCTCGGCGCCAGCCTGCGCCTGGACGCCGGACTGCTCGACCTGGCACCGCGACTGGAAGCCATCGCCAGCGTCTCGGTGGGCGTCGACAACTATGACATCGACTACCTCGACCGCCGCGGCATCCTCCTCAGCAATACCCCCGACGTGCTCACCGAGACCACCGCCGACACCGGCTTCGCGCTGATCCTGGCGACAGCCCGGCGGGTAGTGGAACTGGCCGGCTGGGTGCGCGCCGGGGAATGGAAGAAGAGCGTCGGCGCCGCCCAGTTCGGTACCGACGTGCATGGCAAGACCCTCGGTATCGTCGGCATGGGCCGCATCGGCGAGGCCCTGGCCCGGCGCGGGCACCACGGCTTCGGCATGCGCGTGCTGTACCACAGCCATAGCCCGAAGCCCCACGTCGAAGAACGCTACGCAGCGAGCTACCGCTCCCTCGACGCGCTGCTCGAGGAATCCGACTTCGTCTGCCTGACCCTGCCGCTGACCGCCGCCACCGAAGGCCTGATCGGTGCCGCGCAGTTCGCCCGGATGCGCCCGCAGGCGATCTTCATCAACATCTCCCGTGGCCGGGTGATCGACGAGGCGGCCCTGATCGAGGCCCTGGCCCAGCGGCGGATCCGCGCCGCCGGCCTCGACGTGTTCGAGCGCGAGCCGCTGTCTCCCGACTCGCCGCTGCTGCGCCTGCCGAACGTGGTGGCCACCCCGCACATCGGCTCGGCCACCGAGGAAACCCGCGAAGCCATGGCCCGCTGCGCGGTAGACAACCTGCTGGCCGCCCTCGCCGGCGAGCGGCCGCTGAACCTGGTCAATCCTTCGGCCTGGGCGCGACGGCGAGGCGCCTGAAGGCCGCGCCGGGCCGACGCCCGACGCGCCGTTCTGCTTCACTTGCCGGTATTGGCCTGCCTGAATCCTTGCTGAAACGTTTTTTCAACGTGACACATGAACTTATAATTAGCCTGCTAATCATTATCAGAAAGACGAAACCGTGATGATCCAGAGAGGACCCCACCATGCCCGATGACAAGGCCGTCAACGGCCGCCGCGACTTCCTGCGCAAGACCCTGACCGTGATTCCGGCGGTGACCCTGGCCGGCTATGGCGTCGGCCATGCCATGCAGACGCCCGCCGCCGAGCAGGACAAACCCCGCGAACGCTACCAGCCTCGCTTCTTCACCAACACCGAATGGGCTTTCGTCAACGCCGCGGTGGCGCGACTGATCCCCAGCGACGACAACGGCCCCGGCGCCATCGAGGCCGGGGTGCCGGAGTTCATCGACCGACAGATGGAAACCCCCTACGGGCACGGCGCACTCTGGTACATGCAGGGGCCGTTCGTCACCGACGCCGCGCCGGAGTTCGGCCATCAGTTGAAGCTGGTGCCACGCGACATCTACCGGGTCGGCATCGCCGCCCTGGAACGCTGGAGCAAGGCCAACCAGGGCAAGCCGTTCGCCGAGCTGGAGCCGTCGGCGCAGGACGACATCCTGCAACGCCTGGAAGCCGGCCAGATCGACCTGCAGGACCTGCCGGCCAAGCTGCTCTTCGGCCAGTTGCTGCAAAACACCCACGAAGGCTTCTTCTCCGATCCGCAGCACGGCGGCAATCGCGGCCTGGTGGGCTGGAAGCTGGTCGGTTTCCCCGGCGCCCGCGCCGACTTCATGGACTGGGTCGACCGCGGCGAGAAGTATCCCTTCCCGCCGGTGGCGATTTCCGGCGAGAGGGGCTGAACATGGCGACGACACTCAAACCGGTGGACGCGGTGGTGGTCGGCTTCGGCTGGACCGGAGCGATCCTGGCCAAGGAGCTGACCGAGGCCGGGCTCAACGTGGTGGCGCTGGAGCGCGGCGAGAACCGCGATACCTATCCCGACGGCGCCTACCCGAACACCCTCGACGAGCTGACCTACAACACCCGCGGCAAGCTGTTCCAGAATCTCTCCAAGAGCACCGTGAGCATCCGCCACGGGATCAACGACACCGCGCTGCCCTACCGCCAGCTCTCCGCCTTCCTTCCCGGCGACGGCGTCGGTGGCGCCGGCCTGCACTGGTCCGGCGTGCATTTCCGGATCATGCCCGAGGAACTGCGCCTGCGCAGCCATTACGAGGAACGCTACGGCAAGAAATTCATCCCCGAAGGCATGACCATCCAGGACTACGGGGTCAGCTACGAAGAGCTGGAGCCGCACTTCGATTTCGCCGAGAAGGTCTTCGGCACCTCCGGCACCGCGCATACGGTCAAGGGCCAGGTGGTCGGCAAGGGCAATCCGTTCGCCGCCGACCGCTCGGACGACTTCCCGCTGCCGGCACTGCGCCAGGTGTACTCCGCGCAACTGTTCCGCAAGGCCGCCGAGGAACTCGGCCTGCACCCCTACGACCTGCCGGCGGCCAACGCTTCGGGGCCCTGGACCAACCCCTACGGGGTGCAGATGGGGCCGTGCAACTTCTGCGGCTTCTGCAGCGGCTACGCCTGCTACATGTATTCCAAGGCCTCGCCGAACCTGAACATCCTGCCGGCGCTGCGCCAGACCCCGCTGTTCGAACTGCGCGCCAACTGCAACGTGCTCAAGGTCAACCTCGACAGCGACGGCAGGCAGGCCACCGGCGTGACCTACGTCGACGCCCAGGGGCGCGAGATCGTGCAGCCGGCGAAGCTGGTG
This sequence comes from Pseudomonas sp. 2VD, assembly GCF_005503585.1. Classification (NCBI taxonomy): domain Bacteria; kingdom Pseudomonadati; phylum Pseudomonadota; class Gammaproteobacteria; order Pseudomonadales; family Pseudomonadaceae; genus Pseudomonas; species Pseudomonas sp. 2VD. Next base: position 10,353 of record NZ_SCND01000078.1, on the reverse strand, counting down.
ATCATCAGCGCCTTCCAGTTCCACAACGTGCGCCTGCTGCTGCTCTCCGGCATCGGCAAGCCCTACGACCCGCGCACCGGCGAGGGCGTGGTGGGGAAGAACTTCGCCTACCAGAACATGGCCACCATCAAGGCGTTCTTCGACAAGGACGTGCATACCAACCCCTTCGTCGGCACCGGCGGCGGCGGCGTGGCGGTGGACGACTTCAACGCCGACAACTTCGACCACGGACCGCTGGGCTTCGTCGGCGGCTCGCCGATGTGGGTCAACCAGGCCGGCTCCAAGCCGATCGGCGGCCTCGCCGTGCCGCCCGGCACGCCGAGCTGGGGCAGCGGCTGGAAACAGGCGGTCAAGGACGCCTACACGCACACCGTGTCGATGGACGCCCACGGCAGCAACATGACCTACCGCGACAACTACCTCGACCTCGACCCGACCTACAAGGACGCCTACGGCCAGCCGCTGCTGCGCATGACCTTCGACTGGAAGGACAACGAGATCCGCATGAGCCGCTACGTCACCGAACACATGCGCAAGATCGCCGAGGCGATGAACCCGAAGGCCATCTCGGTGAGCGTCAAGAACTTCGGCGACCACTTCAATACACGGGTCTACCAGACCACCCACCTGCTCGGCGGGGCGATCATGGGCAGCGATCCGAAGACCAGCGTGCTCAACCGCTACCTGCAGAGCTGGGACGTGCACAATGTCTTCGTCATGGGCGCCTCGGCCTTCCCCCAGGGCACCGGCTACAACCCCACTGGGCTGGTGGCGGCGCTGGCCTACTGGTCGGCCAAGGCGATCCGCGAGCAATACCTGAAGAACCCCGGTCCGCTGGTGCAGGCATGAGGAGCGCAACGATGAAACCGACAGCCTTCCTCGCCCTCTCCGCCCTCGCCTGCGGCATCGCCCAGGCCGCCGAAGCGCCGGACCCGGCCCTGGTCAGGCAGGGCGAATACCTGGCCCGCGCCGGCGATTGCGTGGCCTGCCACACCGCCAGGGACGGCAAGCCGTTCGCCGGGGGCCTGCCGATGGAAACGCCGATCGGCGCGGTGTACTCGACCAACATCACCCCGGACCGCAAGACCGGCATCGGCGACTACAGCTTCGAGGACTTCGACCGTGCCGTGCGCCACGGCGTGGCCAGATCCGGCGACACGCTCTACCCGGCGATGCCCTACCCGTCCTACGCGCGAGTCAGCGAAGCGGACATGCGCGCCCTCTACGCCTACTTCATGCATGGCGTGGAGCCGGTGGAGCAGCCCAACAAGGCCAGCGACATCCCCTGGCCGCTGTCGATGCGCTGGCCGCTGGCATTCTGGCGCTGGACCTTCGCTCCCGAGGTGAAGGACTTCCAGGCCGCCGCCGGGCAGGACCCGGTGCTGGCGCGCGGCGCCTACCTGGTCGAAGGCCTCGGCCACTGTGGCGCCTGCCATACCCCGCGTGGGCTGGGCATGCAGGAGAAGGCCCTGGCGGCGAGCGATGGCGCGGCCTACCTGTCCGGCAGCGCGCCGCTGGAGAACTGGATCGCCAAGAGCCTGCGCGGCGACCACCGGACCGGACTGGGCAGTTGGAGCGAAGCCGACCTGGTCAGCTTCCTGCGCACCGGCCGCAGCGAGCGCAGCGCGGTGTTCGGCGGCATGTCCGACGTGGTGGTGCACAGCATGCAGTACATGACCGACGCCGACCTCACCGCCATCGCCCGCTACCTCAAGTCGCTGCCGCCGGCGGACCCCGCCGACCAGCCGCACGTCTACGACGAGGGCGTGGCCCAGGCACTGTTCCACGGCGACGACAGCAAGACCGGCGCGGCGCTCTACGTCGACAACTGCGGGGCCTGCCACCGCACCGACGGCAAGGGCTATGCGCGGGTCTTCCCGGCCCTGGCCGGCAACCCGGTGGTGACCGGCAGCGACCCGACCTCCCTGGTGCACATCGTGCTCAAGGGCGGCACCCTGCCGGCCACCCACCAGGCACCGTCGAGCTTCACCATGCCGCCGTTCGGCTGGCGGATGAACGACCAGGAGATCGCCGACGTGGTCAACTTCATCCGCACCAGTTGGGGCAACCAGGCGCCAAGCGTCAGCGTCGACGAGGTCAAGCGCCTGCGCAAGGACACCGGCGCGGCGGCGGTGGGCGACATTCCGCCGCCGGGACCGGCCGCGGCGGATCGCGGCTGAGCGTCAGGCCTCTGGCGAAACGCCATTCCAGCCCCTCTCCCGCTCGCGGGAGAGGGTTGCCATACCAGGCACGGCCCTCCCCCTTCACTCATCGCCCAAGCGCACATGCCGCCCCAACTCGTCGAACAACGCGACCACCGAGCGCAACGCCCGGCAGTCCGGACGGGTCAGCAGCCACAGGGCGCTGGCGCAGCCCTCGAGGTCGGCGTCCAGTACCCGCAGGCCGTCGCCGTCGCGCAGCAGGTAGGCGGGGATCGCCGCCAGGCCGAGGCCGGCGCGGGCCATCTCGGCTACCGCCAGCACACCGTTGCAGCGGTAGGCCGGCAGCACCCCGGGATAGTGTCGACGACGCCAGACCACGCTCGGGTGGTCGGGAAGGAAATCGTCCGGGGCGATCCAGTGCAGCATGGCGGGCTCCGCCGCGTCGCGGCCCTCCAGGTAGCGCTCGCTGGCGCAGAGCACGTAGCGCACCTCGCCGAGGTTGCGCCCGACCAGGTGTTCCGGCGGCGTGCGGGTCATGCGCAGGGCGATGTCGGCGTCGCGCCGGCTGAGGTTGGCGAAGTCGTTGGAGGTCGCCAGCTCCAGTTGCAGGGCCGGATAGCCAGGCATGAAGCGCGCCAGCGCCGGCAGCAGCAGGCCATGCAGGACAGCGTCGGAGCAGGTCAGGCGCACGGTACCGCTGAGCACCTCGCGCTCCAGTTCGAGGCCGATGCGCGCCGCCTCCAGCGCCTGCTCCGCCAGTTCCGCCTGCTGCGCCAGGCGGCGGGCGGTCTGGTTCGCCAGGTAGCCGCTGCGGCTCTTGTCGAACAACGCCTTGCCGAGGTTCTTCTCCAGCCGGCGGATGGCCCGGAAGACCGTCGACACATCGACCCTGAGCAACTCCGCAGCCCGCGCCAGGCTACCGCCGCGAACCAGGGCGAGGACCAGGGCAAGATCGGCATGGTCCAGGCGATATTGCAGCGGTGCATTCATCTTTTGCATTGGCGCCGATATCGAGTGCGGAAACGCAACTATAGAGTGAGCGCCAGGGCCCGCCAACCGGCGTGGCGAAACTGGAGCGAAAACGGATGTCCCCCCCTCCCGCGGCGCCGCTGCGCATTGCCCTGGTCGGCGACCACGACCCGCACATCACCGCCCACCGGGCGATTCCCCTAGCCCTGCGCCTGGCCGGCGAGGCACTCGGCCTGGAGATCGCATTCGACTGGCTGGCCAGCGACCGCCTGCCCGCCGAGCCGGCGCTGGAGCGCTATGACGGGTTCTGGTGCGTGCCGGGCAGCCCCTATCGCGACGCCGACGCGGTGCTGCGCCTGATCGCCCATGCCCGGGGCCGGCGCCGGCCGTTCCTCGGTACCTGCGCCGGCTTCCAGCACACGATCCTCGAGTTCGCCCGCAACGCCCTCGGCTGGCAGGCGGCGACCCATGGCGAGGAGCATCCGCACAGCGACCAGGCGGTGATCGCCGCCCTGCCCTGCGCCCTGCTCGAAGCCCGCGAGGAAGTCCGCCTGCTGCGCGGCTCGCGCCTGGCCCTGGCGTATGCCGCCGACTGGATCGAGGCGGACTACCATTGCCGCTACGCAATCGCCCCGCGCTTCGCCGCGGAACTTACCGGCGGCGCACTGCGGGCCAGCGCCTGGAGCGCCGACGGAGCGATCCGCGCGGTGGAGCTGGAACAGCATCCGTTCTTCGTCGCCACCCTGTTCCAACCCGAGCGGGCAGCCCTGGCCGGCGTCCTGCCGCCACTGCCGAAGGCATTCGTCGAGGCGTGCCGGACGCAGCGCCGCGACCGCCCCCGGCGCGGCCCGACACCTTATTACGCAGTGATCTTCAGCTCCCATCGCAGCGCCGTCGACGACGGCTACGCCGAAGCGGCCGAGCGCATGCTGGAACTGGCCAGCCGCCAGCCGGGCTATCTCGGCGTGGAGTCGGTCCGCAGCGCCGACGGTTTCGGCATCACCGTCTCCTACTGGGACAGCGAGGCGGCGATCCGTGCCTGGAGCCGCCACGCGGAGCACCGCGACGCCCAGGCGCGCGGCCGGCGCGACTGGTACGCCGGTTTCAGCGCGCGGATCGCCCGGGTCGAACGCGAATACGCCTTCCCGGCTCAGCCGGCCACCGCGCAGTCTCCCGCCTCGGCCTGAGCCAGCACCCGGAAGCAGGCCAGAGCCAGCAGCCAGGCCAGCCAGCCGGCGCCGACCGCGACGAGGAAACCGCTGGCGGCGCCGTAGCCCTCCACCACCCAGCCGGCCAGCGCCGAGCCCAGGGCCATGCCGATGCCCAGCCCGGTGATGGCCCAGGTCAGGCCTTCGGTGAGGCGCGCCGGGTCCACCGCGCGCTCGACCAGGCCCATGGCCAGGATCATCGTCGGCGCCACGCTGAAGCCGGCCACCAGCACGGTCAGAGCAAGCGCGAGGATGCTCTCCACCCCTAGCAGCGGCATCAGGCTCAGGGCCATCAGCGTAACCATGCTGAGCAATTGCCGGGAAAGCGCCAGGCGCCAGCGCAGCAGCCCGAACAGCAATCCCGCGAGGCATGAGCCGACGGCATAGACCGACAACACCAGGCTTGCCGCAGCCTTGTTGCCGTGCGCCTCGGCGAAGGCCACGCTGACCACTTCCACCGCGCCGAAGATCACCCCGATGGCGGCCAGCACCAGCGCCAGCACGCGTACCGCCGGATAGGCCAGCGCGCTGCCGGCGCGGTGCCGCGGATGGGCATGCAGCGGCGGTTCGGTGCCGCGTTGCAGACTGAACAGGCTCACCCCGGCGACCAGGAACAGCGTCGCCAGCAGCGGCCCCGCCTCGGCGAACCAGCCGACGCTGAGGCTCACCGCCAGCACCGGCCCGATGATGTAGCACACCTCGTCCATCACCGATTCGAAGGAAAACGCCGTGTGCAGCTTCGGCGAGCCCCGGTACAGCTCGGTCCAGCGCGCCCGTACCATGGCCGGCATGCTCGGCATCGCCCCGGCGAGCAAGGCGAACAGGTAGAGCCAGGCATTCGGCGCTCGATAGTGCGTACACAGCAACAGCGCGCTCATCGCCAGGGCGCTGGCCAGCGCGGCCGGGAGCAGCACCCGGCCCTGGCCGAAGCGGTCCACCAGGCGCGATACCTGCGGCGCGAGCAAGGCATTGCAGAACACGAAGGTGGCCGCCACGGTACCGGCCAGCCAGTAGTCGGCATGCACCTGGGAAAGCATGGTGACGATGCCCAGGCCGGTCATCGACAGGGGCATCCGCGCCAGCAGGCCGGCGGCTGAAAAGCCCTTGGCGCCGGGCGCGGCGAACAGTTCGAGATAGGGGTTGCTCATGGAAAGCCTCGGCTGGCCGGCTCCAGCGGAACCGGCGACGACGGGAGAAGACGAAATTCACATACGCTGCGTATGTCAAAAATCATGGAGACATACGCAGCGTATGTCAATTATCCTGAAGCCCCTTCGCCACCCGGAGACCTCGCATGGCCCGCAAGCCTCGCGCCGAGATGATCGAGGAAACCCGCGCCAAGCTGATCGAAGCCGCGCGCCGAGCGTTCGCCGACAACGGCTACGCCGGCGCCTCGATGGACGAACTGACCGCCAGCGCCGGCCTCACCCGCGGCGCGCTGTATCACCACTTCGGCGACAAGAAAGGCCTGCTGGCCGCGGTGGTGCAGCAGATCGACGACGAGATGAACCTTCGCCTCGGCGCCATCCTGGCTGCCGGTGAGGACCTCTGGAGCGGCTTCCGTGCCTACAACCGCGCCTACCTGGAAATGGCCCTGGAAGCGGAAATCCAGCGCATCGTCCTGCGCGATGCCCCGGCCATCCTCGGCAGCCCCAGCAGCGAGGCCAGCCAACTGCGCTGCCTAAGCTCGATGACCGGGCAACTGCGCGAACTGATGGACAGCGGGCGGGTCCGCCGCACCGACGCCGAGGCCCTGGCTTGGCTGCTCAACGGCGCGCTGGTGGACGCCGCCCTGCGTATCGCCAACGCCGAACACCCGCCGGAGAGCCTGGCCAGGGCCTGCCAGGCCCTGGACGTGCTGCTCGACGGCCTGCTCATGGAGTGAAAAGCCAATGGACTACCGCATCAGAACCAGCCGCGACGAGGACGCCGCGCTGCTCCCGGCCATCGAGCGCTCAGCCGGGGAAAGCTTCCGCCTGCTGCCCGAGCTGGCCTGGATCGCCGACGCCGGGGTCGCCGGGGTGGACTTCCATCGCCGCCTGATCGAGCGCGGCAGCCACTGGCTGGCGGAAGACGCCGATGGCCAGCCGGTCGGTTTCCTCGCCGCCGAACGCTGCGCCGACGAGCTGCACATCGCCGAGTTGTCCATCGCCCAGGCCCACCAGCAACAGGGCCTGGGCCGCCGCCTGCTGGAGCGCGCGGTGACCTACGCCCACGCCAGCCACTGCCGGGCGCTGACCCTGACGACCTTCTGCGACGTGCCCTGGAACGCGCCGTTCTACGCACGCCTGGGCTTCCAGCGGCTGACCTGGCAGGAAGCCGGCGAGCGCCTGCGCGCGATCCTCGGCCACGAGCAGGAGATCGGCTTCGCCGCCGACAGCCGCTGCGCGATGCGCCTGGTGCTCTAGACGGCGGCAAAGGGCTTGACCGGCGGGTGGCGGGTGACGGTACAGTTGCCAACTGCAACAGGATGTTTCAGCACTGCCCCGGACGGGCTTCCGCTCTCCCTCTTCCCCAGTGTGCCCTTGCATGAGCAGTCAACGCCGAAACTACCGCTTCATCCTTGTCGTCACCCTGTTCGTCCTCGCCTCCCTGGCCGTCTCCGGACGGTTGGTCTATCTCCAGGTCCACGACCACGAATTCCTCGCCGACCAGGGCGACCTCCGCTCGATCCGCGACCTGCCGATCCCGGTCACCCGCGGCATGATCACCGACCGCAACGGCGAGCCGCTGGCGGTATCCACCGAAGTCGCGTCGATCTGGTGCAACCCCAGGGAAATGGCCGCCCACCTCGACGAGGTGCCACGCCTGGCCGGCGCCCTGCACCGCCCCGCGGCGCCGCTGCTGGCCCAGCTCCAGGCCAACCCGAACAAGCGCTTCCTCTACCTCGAGCGCGGCCTGTCGCCGATCGAGGCCAGCGAGGTGATGGCCCTGGGCATAACGGGGGTACACCAGATCAAGGAATACAAGCGTTTCTACCCCAGTTCCGAGCTGACCGCGCAGTTGATCGGCCTGGTCAACATCGACGGCCGCGGCCAGGAAGGCACCGAACTGGGCTTCAACGACTGGCTGAGCGGCAAGGACGGAGTACGCGAGGTGGCGATCAACCCGCGCGGCTCGCTGGTCAACAGCATCAAGGTGCTGAAGACGCCCAAGGCCAGCCAGGACGTGGCCCTGAGCATCGACCTGCGACTACAGTTCATCGCCTACAAGGCGCTGGAAAAGGCCGTGCTCAAGTTCGGCGCGCACTCCGGCTCGGCGGTCCTGGTGAACCCGAAGAGCGGGCAGATCCTGGCGATGGCCAACTTCCCCTCCTACAACCCGAACAACCGCGCCAGCTTCGCCCCGGCCTTCATGCGCAACCGCACCCTCACCGATACCTTCGAGCCGGGCTCGGTGATCAAGCCGTTCAGCATGTCGGCGGCGCTGGCCTCCGGCAAGTTCGACGAGAACAGCCAAGTCAGCGTGGCTCCGGGCTGGATGACCATCGACGGGCACACCATCCACGACGTCGCCCGGCGCGACGTACTGACCATGACCGGAGTGCTGATCAACTCCTCGAACATCGGCATGAGCAAGGTCGCCCTGCAGATCGGACCCAAGCCGATCCTCGAACAGCTCGGCCGGGTCGGTTTCGGCGCGCCGCTGTCGCTGGGCTTCCCCGGCGAGAACCCGGGCTACCTGCCGTTCCACGAGAAATGGTCGAACATCGCCACCGCCAGCATGTCGTTCGGCTACAGCCTGGCGGTGAACACCGCCGAGCTGGCCCAGGCCTACTCGGTGTTCGCCAACGACGGCAAGCTGGTGCCGCTCAGCCTGCTCCGCGACAACCCGCAGAACCAGGTGCGCCAGGCGATGGACCCGCAGATCGCACGGCGCATCCGGGCGATGCTGCAAACCGTGGTGGAAGACCCGAAGGGCGTGGTCCGCGCCCGCGTGCCGGGCTACCACGTGGCGGGCAAGAGCGGCACCGCGCGCAAGGCCTCGGGCCGGGGCTACGCGGACAAGTCCTACCGTTCGCTGTTCGTCGGCATGGCGCCGGCGTCCGACCCGCAACTGGTGCTGGCGGTGATGATCGATTCGCCGACCAGGATCGGCTACTTCGGCGGCCTGGTCTCGGCGCCCACCTTCAGCGACATCATGGCCGGATCGCTACGCGCCCTGGCGATCCCGCCGGACAACCTGCAGGACAGCCCAGCCGTCGCCGACCGCCAGCACCACGGCTGACCGCTGCCTAGCCGTCGTGCTCGCGGCCCTCGGCGTCCAGCCAGTGCGCTCCCGGCCCCTCGGCGGAAAGCTGGTCGCCGGGGTTGCGCAACGGGCAGGCCTGGAGCGACAGGCAGCCGCAACCGATGCAGCCGTCCAGTTGGTCGCGCAACAGCAGCAGCTTGTCGATGCGCTCGGTGAGATCCTCCTTCCACTGCGCCGACAGGCGCGCCCAGTCCGCCGCGCTAGGGCTGCGCCCGGCCGGCAGGGTCTGCAGGGCGCGAGCGATCTCCGCGAGGGGAATGCCGACCCGCTGTGCGACCTTGATCACCACCACCCGGCGTAGCGTCTCGCGACTGAAGCGCCGCTGGTTGCCGGCGTTGCGCTGGCTGCTGATCAGCCCCTTGGTTTCGTAGAAATGCAGGGCGGAGACCGCCACGCCGGCACGCCTGGCCAGTTCGCCGACGCTCAGTTCGCGGGATGCGCAGGAATTCTTCATGATTGGCTTGACCTCAAGTTTGCTTGAGGTTTTACCCTGGGCCGGCCCTCGACACAAGTCACCCGGAGTAACCCGCCATGCTCATCCCCTCCTCCTACTGCTGCACCGACGACCAGTGCCCGGCCGCTAGCGAGCGGTCGCCGTGCTACGCGCAACTCATCGATATCGAGGTGGAACCCGCCAGCCAGTTGTCGCTGGCGCTGGAACAGAACGCGCACCTGCAACGCCTGGAACGCTGCTTCAGGAACTGCCCGGGCTACCTGTCCGCCAGCCTGCACCCCAGCGAGGACGGCCAGCACGTGCTGAACTACACCTGCTGGCGTTCACGCGAGGACTGCGAACGCGCCTGGCAGGCCCGGGAGGACGCGCAAGGCCCGCTGAGCGCGGGCGTCTGGCGGCTGGGGGCGAAAAGCGTGCGTTTCGAGACCTTCCTGGTCGACGCCGAGGGCTGCTGAGCCCGCCGGCGCCGACGGCCCGTCTCAGAAGGACTTCGGCAGGGAGGCCATGTCGATCACGAAGCGATACTTCACGTCGCTGGCCAGCATCCGCTCGTAGGCCTGGTTGATCTGCTGGATCTCGATCATCTCGATGTCGCAGGCGATCCCGTGGGCCGCGCAGAAATCCAGCATTTCCTGGGTCTCGGCGATGCCGCCGATGGCCGAGCCGGCGATCGAGCGGCGTCCCATCACCAGTTGCGCACCGTGCACCGCCGGCTCCAGCGGCTCGAGCAGGCCGACCAGTACGAGGGTGCCGTCGCGCTTGAGGGTCGCCAGGTAGGGATTGAGGTCGTGCTGGTGCGGCACGGTGTCCAGGATCAGGTCGAAGCGCCCGGCGACGGCAGCCATCCGCTGTGGGTCGGTGGAAAGGATCACCTGGTCGGCGCCGAGCCGCCGCGCTTCCTCCTCCTTGCCCGGCGAGCGGGTGAACAGGGCCACCTCGGCACCGAGCGCCCTGGCGAACTTCAGGCCCATGTGACCGAGGCCGCCCAGGCCGACCACCGCCACCCGGCTACCGGGGCCGATCTTCCAGTGACGCAGTGGCGAGTAGGACGTGATCCCGGCGCACAGCAGCGGCGCCGCCGCCTTCGGGTCGAGCCCCTGGGGAATGCGCAGGACGAACCTGGAGGAGACCACGATGCGCTCCGAGTAGCCGCCGAAGGTCGGCAGGCCGTCGTGGCGGTCGCGGCCGTTGTAGGTCAGGGTCGGGTATTCCGCGCAATACTGCTCCAGGCCCTCGGAGCAGGCGGCGCAGTGCCGGCAGGAGTCGACAATGCAGCCGACGCCGACCAGTGCGCCGACCGCGAAACCGC
>NZ_SCND01000077.1:0-19209 GCF_005503585.1 Pseudomonas sp. 2VD | reverse complement strand
CTGCTGAACTACGAGGAAGCCCTGACCCGCCGCGCCAGCCTGACCGGCGAGTGGTACGACTGCTCGGCGCACATGCTCTGGATCGGCGACCGCACCCGCCAGCTCGACGGCGCTCATGTCGAGATGCTGCGCGGCGTGGGCAATCCGATCGGGGTCAAGGTCGGGCCGAGCATGGCCAGCGAGGAGCTGATCCGCCTGATCGATATTCTCAACCCGGACAACGATCCGGGCCGCCTCAACCTGATCGTGCGGATGGGTGCCGACAAGGTCGGCGACCACCTGCCGCGCCTGATCCAGGCCATCCAGCGCGAGGGCCGCCAGGTGCTGTGGAGTTCCGATCCGATGCACGGCAATACCATCAAGGCCTCCAGCGGCTACAAGACCCGCGACTTCGCCCGCGTGCTCGCCGAAGTCCGCCAGTTCTTCGAGGTGCACCAGGCCGAAGGCAGCTACGCCGGCGGCATCCACATCGAGATGACCGGGCAGAACGTCACCGAATGCATCGGCGGTTCGCGACCGATCACCGAAGACGGCCTCAGCGACCGCTACCACACCCACTGCGACCCGCGGCTGAACGCCGACCAGTCGCTGGAGCTGGCCTTCCTGATCGCCGAGACCCTGAAGCAGGTACGCCGCTGAGCGCGCCGCGGCCGCTCCCGCCGCCCGGCGGGAGCGTTCGCTAGAGCAGCACCCCGCGCAAGCGCACCGCCAACTCCCCGCGCCCCTCGATCGCCACCGTCGCCAGGCCCAGCCAGGCGGCCATGCTGCGCAGCTGCTCGGCCAGCTCGTGCAGGGCGGCATCGTCCATGCCGTTCGCCTCGACATGCAGCGCATGCACCGCCAGGCGCTCCCGCGCCCGCTCGGCGCGGAGGTCGACGCGGCCGACCAGACGGCCGTTGTACAGGAATGGCAGCACGTAGTAGCCGTACACGCGTTTTTCCTTCGGCGTGTAGATCTCCAGACGATAGCGGAAATCGAACAGGCGCTCGGCCCGCGCCCGCTCCCAGACCAACGAGTCGAAGGGCGAGAGCAAGGCACTGGCGCCTAGCCGCCTCGGTACCTGCGGTTCGCCGGGGCAGTAGGCCGGCTGGCTCCAGCCCTCGACCCGGACCGGCAGCAGCTCGCCAGCCTCCACCAGTTCGGCGAGGCGCGCGCGGCTCTGCGCCGGGCTCAGCCGATAGTAGTCGCGCAGGTCCTTTTCGGTGGCCACGCCCAGGGCGCTCGCCGCCATCCGCAACAGCTCGCGCTGGGCCTGTGCCTCCGAAAGCTCGGGACGCGCCAGCAATTCCGCGGGAAACACTCGCTCCGGCAGATCATAGAGCCGCTCGAAACCGCGCCGTCCGGCCACCGTCAGCTCACCGGCGGCGAACAGCCATTCCAGCGCATGCTTTTCCGCGCTCCAGTCCCACCAGGGACCGGCCCGCTCCTGCCGCGTGCTCAGGCTGCCGGCACCCAGCGCGCCTTGCTCGCGCACCGCCTGCAACACCTGGCGGATCAGTGGCTGCTGTTCCCGGCCGAAACGTGCCAGTTGCTGGTAGATGCCCTGGCCGTCGGCGGCCTGGCGCATCCGCCAGCGCATCAGCGGGTAGTGTTCCAGCGGCAGCAGCGAGGCCTCGTGCCCCCAGTATTCGAACAACTGGCGGTGACGGCCGACACTCCAGGCTGCCTCGTCGAGCAGCGTCATGGAGTAGGGACCGAGGCGGGAAAACAGCGGCAGGTAGTGCGAGCGCACCAGCGCATTCACCGAATCGATCTGTAGCAGGCCGAGGCGCGCGAGCATTTCGCGCAGATGCCGCCGCTGCACGCTGCGGCGCGTCCGCCGGCCGTCGAAGCCCTGCGCGGCCAGGGCCAGGCGGCGGGCTTCGGCGAGGGAAAGCGAAAGACTCATGGAGCGCCCCAGTCGATGAAGGAGACTGCGAGTCTATCGTGCCCCCGCCGCCGCGCCAGCCCGGCGCGCCGCTGCGGTTCGCTCAATGCCGACGCAGCGGGTCGTCCCAGAAATGCCGCTCGCCCTCTTGGAAGATATCCGCCCGACTCAGGCCGAGGTCCTTCAGCGCTTCGTCGCTCATCCTCAGCAGTTCCCGGCGCTCGCGGGCCAACTGCAACCAGCGCCGCCAGCGACGCCACAACGACGGCGCAGCGGTCGAGGCGGGATGGGATGCAGCGTGGCAGTGACTGCCGAAATAATCCTGTTGACCTTTCATCGTCTTGCCCTCCGTTCGGGATAGGCACAGTCTCCCGCCAGGCATAGGATCAATCCAACGAATCATTCTTATGCAATGCATCTTGGAGATTGATGAATGAGCTACCAGCCCGGCATCGATACGGAATTGCTCCGCACCTTCGTCGCCATCGCCGAGCACGGTGGTTTCACCCGCGCCGCGGAGGCGGTGAATCGCACCCAGTCGGCGGTCAGCATGCAGATGAAGCGGCTAGAGGAGGACGTCCTGCAGCGCTCGCTGTTCGAGCGCGACGGAAGGCAGACCCGCCTCACCGCCGAAGGCCAGGTGCTGCTCGGCTATGCCCGGCGGATCCTCAAGCTGCACGGCGAGGTGTTCAACACCCTGCGCCGCCCGCACATGGTCGGCTCGGTGCGCATCGGCACCCCGGACGACTACGTGATGCGCTTCCTCCCGGCGATCCTGTCGCGCTTCGCCGAAGCCTATCCGCTGGTGCAGGTCGAGGTGCATTGCGACACCTCGCTCAACCTGCTGGCGCGCAACGACCTCGACCTGTCCATCGTCACCCGTGAGCCGGGCACCGAGATCGGCCAGTTGCTGCGCCAGGAGCCCTTCGTCTGGATGGCCGCCGAGGGCTTCTGCCCCCACGACCAGCGGCCGATCCCACTGGCCATGTTCAACACCACCTGCTTTTGCCGGGCCTGGGCCTGCAACGCCCTGGAGGCGGCGGAACTGGACTACCGCATCGCCTACAGCAGCCCCAGCCTGTCGGCGCTGTTCGCGGTGGTCAGCGCCGGCCTCGCCGTGACCGTGCAACTGCGTAGCCTGCTCACCGGCAACCTGCGCATCCTCGACGAGAGCGAGGGCCTGCCCGCCCTGCCCTCGGCCAGCATCATGCTGATGCGCAACCCGCACAGCCAGTCGCCGGTCACCGAGAAGCTCGCCGAATACATCGGCGAGGGCTTCCGTCTCTGACTCAACCGCGCACCAGCAGGAGCACCGCGCACAACGCGAGGAAGGCACAGAAGGCCATGCGCAGGCTGCGCTCGGGCAAGGCGTGGGCCAGCCTCACGCCCCAGGAAATGCTCAGCAGGCCGCCCAGCGCCAGGGGGATCCCCATCCGCCAGTCGACATGACCGTGCATGGCGTAGGTCCCCAGCGCCACCGCCGTGCTCGGTGCGGCCAGGGCCAGCGCGAGGCCCTGGGCGACGACCTGGGCGAGGCCGAACACCGAAGTCAGCACCGGTGTCGCCAGCACCCCGCCACCGACCCCGAAAAGCCCGCCGAGCGAACCTGCGCCAAGGCCCAGCACGCCCATCCAGGGCAAACCGTAGCGCGGCGTCGCGCCGCCCTGCGGCGGGCGCCGGAACAGGCGCCAGAACATGTAGCCGGCCAGCGCCAGGAGGAAGATCACGAACGCTTCGCGCATCCGCGCCGCATCGATCCGCGCGGCCACGCTGGACGCCAGGAACGCGCAAAGCAGGCCGGTCAGGGCAAGGACTCCGGCCTGGCGCGGATCGATGCGGTTGCGCTGGTGGTAGCGCCACAACGCCAGCACCACGTTCGGTACCACCATCACCAGCGCGGTACCCTGCGCCAATTGCTGGTCGAGGCCGAAGATCACCCCCAGCGCCGGGATCGCCAGCAGGCCGCCGCCTATCCCGAACAGACCGCCCAGGCAACCGAGCACCATCCCCAGCAGGAAATCGAGAAATACATCCAGCATGTCAGCCCCTCTTTCGACGCCTCCATGCTAGGCAAGCGTGGCTGGATGGGAAACGCACAAGAAAGCACAATGGCTATGCCAATCACGCAAAGGCATGAGCATGTTGCCCGATACCCTCAGCGAACAGTTCGTTCTCTACCTCGATGTCCTCGATGGCGGCAGCTTCTCCGCCGCTGCCCGCAAGCACCCGCTCACCCCGTCCGCCGTGGCGCGCCGGATGGACGCCCTGGAACGCGCCGTCGGCAGCACCCTGCTGGTGCGCACCACCCATACGGTGCGCGCCACGCCGGCCGGCCTGGCCTTCGCCGACCGTGCCCGGCGGATCGTCACCGAACTGCGCCTGGCCCGTGCCGAAGCGGTGTCCCTGAGCACCGCGCCGCAGGGCCTGATCCGTATCGATGCGCCGGTGCCCTTCGGCCGCCGCCACCTGGCCCCGGCGGTCGCCGACTTCCTCAAGGCCAACCCCGGCCTCGACGTGCAATTGCGCCTGATCGGCAGCTTCATCGACCTGCAGGGCGAACATCTCGGCGAGGTCGACCTGGTGTTGCGCGCCGGCCCGCTGCCCGACAGCCGCCTGGTGGCCACTTCGCTGGCGCCGATGGTGCGGGTGGTCTGCGCCAGCCCGGAGTACCTGCGCGAACATGGCGTTCCCGCATCCCCCGGCGAACTGCCGGAGCATGCCGGCATCGATTGGGACAACCTGTCGCCACCCTATGCCTGGCGCTTCCAGCACGACGGCAAGCTCCAGCACCTGCGGCCGAAACGGGCGCGGCTGGCCACCAATAACGCCGAAGCGATGGTCGACGCGGCGCTGGCCGGCCTCGGCATCGCCCACCTGCCAACCTGGTTGTGCAGCGAGTACCTGCTGCGCGGCGAACTGCAGGCGCTGTTCTGCGACGACGGCTTGCCCGCCGCCGAGCCCACCTGCATCTATGCTCTGCGCCTGGAACGCGAAGCCAGTTCGCGAACCCGCCTGCTGCTGGCTTTCCTCCGCGAGCGCTTCGGTTTTCCGCCACCCTGGGACCAGGCCCTGCAGCAGCGTCTCGGCGAGCGCTGAAGACACCACCCGGCGGGAAACCTGGAAAGCCAATAGCCACTACGCTAAATTCATGCACAGCGCCCTACTTACTTGGAAGACAGCCATGTCCCGACTGCCCACCACCCCTTGCGAGCAGCTCAAGCTGGACAACCAGCTGTGCTTCGCCCTGTATTCCACCTCGCTGCAGATGACCAAGGTCTACAAGCCCCTGCTGCAAGCGCTCGGCCTCACCTATCCGCAGTACATCGCCATGCTGGTGCTATGGGAACGCGACGGCCTGACCGTGGGCGAAATCAGCGCACGCATGCTTACCGACCCGGGATCGCTCACGCCTCTGCTCAAGCGCCTGGAGGGCGAAGGTCTGATTACCCGCACTCGCAGCAGCGAAGACGAACGCGTAGTCCTGCTGCGCCTGACCGACAAGGGCCGCGCCCTGCAGCGACAGGCCGAGAGCATTCCCGCCTGCATCCTGGAGAGTACCGGCCTCGACTTGCCACAGCTGGTCGCCCTCAAGGATGAGCTGCTGGCCCTGCGCGGCAACCTGCAAGCACCGGACTGAGGGGCTTATACCTACCTGTCTGGTTTTTATCGCCAAATCTTCCAACGATTTATCTTGCGCACAAAATAGCGTGACGATAAATTTCATTTCACGCACTTACTTAGCGCGCAAGAAATTAACGCACAACCTAGACAGGTGACCCTCATGCAAACCATCAAGGCTCTCTACACCGCAAGCGCAACCGCCACCGGAGGCCGTGACGGCCGTGCGGTATCCTCGGACGGCGTGCTCGACGTGAAACTCAGCACTCCGCGCGAACTGGGCGGCCAGGGCGGCGCGGCCACCAACCCGGAACAACTGTTCGCCGCCGGCTACTCGGCCTGCTTCATCGGGGCCCTGAAGTTCGTTGCCGGCCAGCGCAAGCAGACCCTTCCCGCCGACGCCTCGATAACCGGCAAGGTCGGCATCGGCCAGATTCCCGGCGGCTTCGGCCTGGAGGTCGAACTGCACATCAGCCTGCCGGGCCTGGAGCGCGAAGCCGCCGAAGCGCTGGTAGCCGCCGCCCACCAGGTCTGCCCCTACTCCAACGCTACCCGCGGCAATATCGACGTACGCCTGAACGTGTCGGTTTGAAGCTTCTGACTCTCCGCGCCGCGGCGGCGGACAGCGGAAACGAAAAAGCCCGGCGAATGCCGGGCTTTTTCTCGTCGCGCGAAAGGATCAGGCCTTGACGCGGGACTTGTACTCGCCGGTGCGGGTATCGATCTCGATCGAGTCGCCGATTTCGCAGAACGCGGAAACCTGCAGCTCGGCGCCGTTGTTCAGGCGCGCGGTCTTCATCACCTTGCCCGAGGTGTCGCCGCGGACGGCCGGCTCGGTGTAGGCGATCTGGCGAACGATGGTAGTCGGCAGCTCTACCGAGATCACCTTGTCGTTGTAGAACACGGCTTCGCAGATGTCGGTCATGCCGTCTTCGATGAAGGTCAGCACGCCTTCCAGATCGTCTTTCTCGATCTCGTACTGGTTGAACTCGCTGTCCATGAAGACGTACAGCGGGTCGGCGAAGTAGGAGTAGGTCACTTCCTTGCGATCGAGGATGATCGGCTCCAGCTTGTCGTCGGCCTTGAACACGGTCTCGGTACCGGCGCCGGTCAGCAGGTTCTTCAGCTTCATCTTGACGACGGCAGCGTTACGGCCGGACTTGTTGAACTCGGCCTTCTGGATGACCCAGGGAGCGCCATTGATGTTGGCAACCTGGCCGGCGCGGAACTCTTGAGCGGTTTTCATACGAATATCCGATGGATGAAAGACAAAAAATCAGGCCGCGTATCATAGCCAATCTGCGTAAAATTGCACCAGCCTTGCCGCAAGATCCGGACGCATGCCCTGTTCGTCGGCCCAGCGCTGCGCTTCCCTACGCCACTCGGGCAGTTGCCTCTCCAGCCCCTCCCAGGCCCCGGCAAGTCCACCGCCGGCGTTCCACGCCAGCCAGAAGGTGCGCAGGTTTTCCGCCAGGTCGGCGGGCAGGCCGGCGCAATAGAGTTCGAGGAATGCCTCGAGCTTCGCCAGGTGCGCCTCCTCTTCCTGTCTATAGATGTGCCAGAGCAGCGGCCGTCCCGCCCACTGCGCGCGAACGAAGGAGTCCTCGCCGCGCACCGCGTTCAGGTCGCAGCACCACAACAGGCGATCGTAGTCGTCCTGCGCCATGAACGGCAGCACCTGGACCCGCAACGCGTCGCGCACGTGGACGTCCCCAACGGCCAGCGTAGCCACCCGCAGCCAATCGGCGACATCCGCCAGCACCCGCCCCTCCGGCACCAGCAGCAGGCTCGGCTGGCGGGCGTCGCGCAGTTGTTCCAGCCAGCCAGGCAGCGCCGGGTTTTCGTAGGCAAACAGCGAAATCAGTCGCTCGCCAACCTTCCGTCGCACGCCGAGGGAGGCGAGAAACTCATCCTGCGCCGAGGCAGAGGCCTGGAAACGGCGCCGACGTTCCAGCAGGCCGGCCTCGCGCAACAGGCCGCCACTGGGCTCGCGGAACCCGGGAAAGAAGAAGTACTTGGAAAGCCCGCACGCCTGCAGCGACGGCAATGCGTGGCAACTGCCGATCCATTCCTCGGCACTCAGGTACTCCAGGTTCAGCCACAGGGACGGCCGCTCGCGCTCGCGCATGGCCTGCCGGTGCGCCTCCGGCAGTTCGCAGGCGAAGGCCTCGATCACCACGTCGGCGGCCGCCACCGGTGCCCACGGCCGGCCCCAGGCACGCACTTCGACCCCATCCAGGCTCTGCACGTGCGCCGCCGGGTCCGCCCGCGGACAGATCCGAGCGAAGGCCTGCGGCTCGTCCACCCACAGGCGCACCGCCTGACCGTGCTCGGCGGCCAGTTGGCGAGCCAGGCGCCAGGTGACGCCGATGTCGCCATAGTTGTCGACCACGCTACAGAAAATGTCCCAGCTCGCCATCCGCCTCTCCTCTTCGTGCCCGGCAGTCTACCAAGGCACCCCGCGGACTTTCCTCCGACGACCTAAGCCGATGAAAAAGTTAAAAAAATATTTGCCAAGCGGGAAATGTTCGAGTAAATTGCGCGCCTCGACAGACACGGCGCTGTCGAGAACCTGGTGAGGTGTCCGAGTGGTTGAAGGAGCACGCCTGGAAAGTGTGTATACGGGAAACCGTATCGAGGGTTCGAATCCCTCCCTCACCGCCAGATCGCAAGAAGGCCCGGCTAATCAAGTTAGCCGGGCCTTTTTCATTTCCGCACCAATACTTACGGCATTTCCGGCAACATGCTGGCAACTTAGTTGTTACTTGCCACTCCCCGCCAAGTCGATAAGCGCCAGCCACTCCGGCGGAACATTCTCGACAACCCGGCAGCCCTCATCCCCCGCCTCTTGCAGCAACTCTACCCAAGGTCCGGGAAATTGCTTACTTGCGCCGCACGCTGGATATTTTTTGAACAAACGACACTCCAACTACTGCTAAAGTCGGGGGGACTAAAAAAAAAGTTGCTCGGCTTGCGCTTGGTCAGTTTACTTACTACAAGTAATGGGTAGTATGTAGCCGGCTAATTTCCCCGGCTGGGGAGATTGCTGTTATGGAAATGTCCACCTTAAGGGGAACACGATGAACAACGTTCTGAAATTCTCTGCTCTGGCTCTGGCTGCTGTTCTGGCCACCGGTTGCAGCAGCCACTCCAAAGAAACCGAAGCTCGTCTGACCGCTACCGAAGACGCAGCTGCTCGTGCTCAGGCTCGCGCTGACGAAGCCTATCGCAAGGCTGACGAAGCTCTGGGCGCTGCTCAGAAAGCTCAGCAGACCGCTGACGAGGCTAACGAGCGTGCCCTGCGCATGCTGGAAAAAGCCAGCCGCAAGTAATAGGTCTCACGACCTGTTGAAAACCGGTCCCTCGGGGCCGGTTTTTTTATGCCTGCGTTTCGCCGGGCATGAAAAAACCCGCGTCCCTTGCGGGTACGCGGGCCTCTGCCTCGACGCTCTCCGTCAGGGCGTAAGCTGGGTAGGATCGCTATCCACCGTCGCGGTCATCGCCGGCGCCGATTCCTGGGCGATTTCCACCGGCACGCCATCCTCCGAGGCCACCACTTCGCGGACCACGTCCCAGTTCAACTGGATACGCTTGGCCAGGTCGTCGCGCTTGAGCAGGGTATTGATCACCGCGGTGTGCTTATCCACCACCGACGGGTCGCCATGGTCGTTCAGCGGCGTATGCGCCTCCAGGTAGACCTTGCCGTTGCTCACGCCGAACTTGTAGGGCTCGTTGATGATACGCACGCTGGTGCCGACGCTGATCATCGAGAACAGGTGGGTCACGTCGGCGTTGTACATGCGGAAGCAGCCATGGCTGGTGCGGGTGCCGATGCCGAACTTCTTGTTCGAACCATGGATCAGGTAGCCCGGCACACCCAGGGTCAGCTTGTACGGTCCCAGCGGATTGTCCGGGCCCGGCGGCACCACGGTCGGCAGCGGATCGCCATCGGCGGCGTGCTCGGCGCGGATCGAGGCCGGCGGATACCAGGCCGGGTCCTTGGTCTTGGCGGTGATGCGGGTGTTCGCGATCGGCGAACCCCAGCCCTCGCGGCCGATGCCCAGCGGATAGGTGTGCACCACGCTCTGCCCTTTCGGGTAGTAGTACAGGCGGTACTCGGCCAGGTTGATCACCACGCCTTCGCGCGGGCCAGGCGGCAGCACGAAGCGGGTCGGGATGATCACCTCGGTGCCGACGCCCGGCAACCAGGGATCGACGCCGGGGTTGGCGGCGACCATTTCGCTGTAGCCCAGGTTGTACTGCTCGCCGAGGTCGGCGAAAGTGTCCTCGTACTTGGCCTTGATCACCTGGACCTGGCCGACGACGTCCTCGCCCGGAGGCGGGAGCTGCAGTTCCAGGGCCGATGCGGAGCCGGCCGAAAGCAGCGCGGCGAAAGACAGTGAGACAACGGGTACGCGCGACAACATTCCGGAGAATCCTTGGCGAGTGCGATGAAGGAGTAGGAAAGACAGTGTAACACCCCGCCAGGTTTCACCGGGAGGGCTCAGACCAACCAGGACAGGCGCTCCCCGCGCTTTTCCGCCTCCAGTTGTTTCCGGCAATCGGGACACAGCAGCCGGTCGCGCAGACGCGCCCGTTCCAGCGGCTGCCAGCGCGGCTGGGCCGGCAGCAGCTTGCCGCAAAGCGTGCGGTCCGCCGGGGTATCCAGCTCCAGCTGACGCGCCACCACATGCACCCGGACCTCGCGACAGGCGAACAGGTCCAGCTGATCGTCGGGCTCGATCAGTTGATAGGCGTAGAGGGTCCAGGCGGGACGCGGCATGGGGGGCTCCTGAGGGGTGCGCAACCTTAGCCGAAAGCGGTTTCCCGGGGAAGTCTCAAAGCAGCGGTTTCAGCGTCGGCCAGACATTTTCCAGGAGCCTCGGCTGGGCGGCGAGCGCCGGATGGATGCCATCCGCCTGCATCATCCCCTGGACCCCGCCGACCCCTTCGAGGAAAAACGGCACCAGGGCGGTCTTTTCCTGCGCCGCGACCGCGCCGTAGACCTTGAAAAGGCCTCGATGTAGCGCGGGCCGTAGTTCGGCGGCAACTGGATACCCAGCAGCAGCACCTTCGCCCCTTCCGCCCGGGCCTTTTGCGCCATGCTGGCAAGATTCTGTTGCAATTGCGCCGGCGCCATTCCGCGCAGCCCGTCGTTGCCTCCCAGCTCGATCACCACCAGCGCCGGCTTCTCCTCGGCAAGCAGCGCCGGCAGGCGCGCCAGGCCGCCCGCGGAGGTGTCGCCGCTGATCGAGGCGTTCACCACCCGGTAGTCGTAACCTTCGTCGGCGAGGCGCTTCTGCAACAGGGCAACCCAGCCCTGGCTGGTATCCAGTCCCAAAGCGGCGCTGATACTATCGCCCACGACCAACAGCGTCTGCGCCGCGGCCTGCTGGGTCAGCAGGACCAGGGCCAGGCAGCCGCTCAACAGCAATGCACGCATCGGAACCTCCATGAGCGCCAGCATTCTCAACGCGCAGAACCTTAGCAAGGTTGTCGGTAGCGCGGAAGGCAAGTTGACCATCCTCCACGACCTCTCCCTCGACCTCGCCCGCGGCGACAGCCTGGCGATCGTCGGCAGTTCCGGCTCCGGCAAGTCGACCCTGCTCGGCCTGCTCGCCGGGCTCGACCAGCCCAGCGGCGGCGAGGTCCGTCTCGCCGGGCACGCCCTCGGCGACCTCGACGAGGACCAGCGGGCGCGCGTCCGCGCGGCCCATGTAGGCTTCGTGTTCCAGTCGTTCCAGTTGCTCGACAGCCTCGATGCGCTGGAGAACGTGATGCTGCCCCTGGAGCTGGAAGGCCGCGCCGACGCTCGCCAGCGCGCCAGAGAACTGCTCGAGCGAGTCGGCCTCGGCCAACGCCTGGGCCACTATCCGCGCCAGCTCTCCGGCGGCGAGCAGCAGCGGGTCGCCATTGCCCGCGCCTTCGCGGCGGAGCCGGACGTGCTGTTCGCCGACGAACCCACCGGCAACCTCGACAGCGCCACCGGCGAGCGGATCAGCGACCTGCTCTTCGAACTCAACCGCGAACGCGGTACCACCCTGGTCCTGGTTACCCACGACGAGCGTCTGGCGCATCGCTGCCGGCGCCTGATCCGTCTGGAAAGCGGACGCCTGATCGACCGGGTCGAACCCTGATGAAGCCGGTGCCCCTCTCCCGCCTACTGAGCCTCGCCGGTCGCCAATTGTTCCGCGAGTCGCGCAGCGGCGAGCTGCGCGTGCTGTTCTTCGCCCTGCTGATCGCGGTCGCCTCGAGCACCGCCATCGGCTATTTCAGCGCCCGCCTGAACGGCGCCATGCTCGCCCGCGCCGCCGAGTTCCTCGGCGCCGACCTGGTGCTCAACGGTACCCAGCCGGCAAGCGCCGAACAGATCGAACGCGGCACCCGTCTGGGCCTGCGCCACGCCGACAGCGTCGAGTTTTCCAGCGTGATCGCCACCGACCAGGGCATCCAGCTCAGCAGCATCAAGGCGGTCGGCGACCGCTACCCCTTGCGCGGCCAGCTCAAGAGCGCTGCCGCGCCGTTCGCCGCCGAGCAGGCCGGCGGTCGTCCGCAGGCGGGCGAGGTATGGGTCGAATCGCGCCTGCTGGTCAGCCTCGACCTGAAGGTCGGCGACAGCATCGAGATCGGCCGCAAGCCGCTGCGCATCGCGCGCATCCTTACCTACGAGCCGGACCGCGCCGGCGACTTCTACAGCCTGACGCCCCGCGCCATGATGAGCCTGGCCGACCTCGATGCCACCGGGGTGGTCCAGCCGGGCAGCCGGGTGCGCTACCGCGATCTGTGGGAAGGCCCGCCGGAAGCCCTCCAGGCCTATCGCCAGCAGGTCAAGGGCAGCCTCGCCGCCAACCAGCGCCTGCAGGATGCCCGCGACGGCAACCGCCAGGTGGGCGATGCCCTCGGCCGCGCCGAGCGCTACCTGAACCTGGCCAGCCTGGCCGCGGTGCTGCTCGCCGGCGTCGCCGTGGCGCTGTCCGCCGCCCGTTTCGCTGCACGGCGCTACGACGCCAGCGCGCTGCTGCGCTGCCTCGGTCTGTCGCGCAGCGAAACCCTGCTCCTCTACGCGCTGCAACTGTTGCTGCTGGGCCTGCTCGCCAGCGCCATCGGCGCCCTGCTCGGCTGGTTGGCGCAGCTCGGCCTGTTCCGCCTGCTCGCCACGCTGCTGCCGCCGGACGTACCAGCCGGCGGCCTGTTCCCCGCCTTCGCCGGGATCGCCACCGGCCTGGTAGCGCTGGCCGGCTTCGCCCTGCCGCCGCTGGCAGCCCTGGGCCGGGTACCGCCGTTGCGGGTCCTGCGCAGCGACCTGCTGCCGGTGCCGATGCGCACCTGGATGGCCTACGCCTGCGCCCTGCTCGCCCTGGGCCTGATCATGTGGCGGTTGAGTCTCGACCTGAAGCTGACCCTCGCCCTGCTCGGCGGCGGCCTGGTCGCCACGCTGGTGCTCGGCGCCCTCCTGCTGCTCGGCCTGAACGGCCTGCGCCGGGCACTGGCGCGTGCCAGCCTGCCATGGCGGCTGGGACTCGGCCAGTTGTTGCGGCACCCGCTGGCCGCCGCCGGACAGAGCCTGGCCTTCGGCCTGATCCTGCTGGCCATGGCCCTGATCGCCCTGCTTCGCGGCGAACTGCTGGATACCTGGCAGGCCCAGTTGCCGCCGGACGCCCCCAACCATTTCGCCCTGAACATCCTGCCGACGGAAAAGGACGCCTTCGAACGTCGCGTGCAAAAGCTCTCCCCCGGCGCCGAGCCGCTGTTCCCCATGGTTCCCGGGCGCCTGGTAGCGGTGAACGGCAAGCCGGTCCAGGCGCTCGACGAAGACGTGCGCAGCGAGCGTGCCCTGCAGCGCGACCTCGGCCTGACCTGGTCAGAGCGACTGCCCTCCGGCAACCAGCTCACCGCCGGACGCTGGTGGAGCGCGCCGCAGCCGGGGGCCCTGCCGGGCGTGTCGGTGGAAGAGAAGCTGGCCGCCAACCTGCGTATCCAGGTCGGCGACCGGCTCACCTTCAGCGTCGCCGGGCAGAATCGCGAGGTCCAGGTCCAGAGCCTGCGCAAGGTGAAGTGGGACAATTTCCAGCCGAACTTCTTCATGGTCTTCCAGCCCGGCACCCTGACCGACCTGCCGGTGACCTACCTGACCAGCTTCTACCTGCCGGCCAGCCAGGAACGCGACCTGATCGCACTGGCCCGCGCCTTCCCCACCGTCACCCTGCTGCCGGTAGACGCCCTGCTGAGCCAGCTGCGGAGCATCCTCGACCAGGTCACCCTGGCCGTGGAGTACGTGCTGGTGTTCGTTCTCGCGGCGGGCTTCGTGGTGCTCTTCGCCGGCCTCCAGGCGACCCTCGACGAGCGCGTGCGCCAGGGTGCCCTGCTGCGCGCGCTGGGTGCCGAGCGCGAGTTGCTGCAACGTACCCGGCGGGTCGAGTTCGCCCTGCTCGGCGCAGTCAGCGGCCTGCTCGCGGCGCTCGGCTGCGAGGCGGTCAGCCTGCTGCTCTACCGACTGGTCTTCGACCTGCCGTGGCAAGCGCACCCCTGGTTGCTCGCGCTGCCTCTGGTAGGCGCCGTGCTGGTAGGCGGCGCTGGCCTGCTGGGTACCCGTCGCGCCCTCAACAGCAGCCCGCTGCGGGTCCTGCGCGAGGGCTGATCGGATACACTGGCAGGCTTTCATCCGTTCATTTGTGGAACCACCCGAACCATGAGTCGCTATCGTCCACCGCGCACCGCCGGCACCCCGCTGATCACTCCGGAGGGCGCCGCGCGGTTACGTGCAGAGCTGCATGAACTCTGGCACGTGCGCCGTCCCCAGGTGACCCAGGCGGTCAGCGAAGCCGCCGCCCTCGGCGATCGCTCGGAAAACGCCGAATACATCTACGGCAAGAAGATGCTCCGCGAGATCGACAGTCGCGTGCGCTTCCTGCGCAAGCGCCTGGAAAACCTGAAAGTGGTCGGCGAGCGGCCGGCGGATCCGAACCGGGTGTACTTCGGCGCCTGGGTGACCCTGGAAGACGAAGACGGCGAGCAGGCCCGCTATCGCATCGTCGGCCCCGACGAACTGGACCTGCGCAACAACCAGATCAGCATCGACTCGCCGCTCGCCCGCGCACTGGTCGGCAAGGAGCTGGACGCCGAGGTGCTGGTGCGCACCCCGGCCGGGGAAAAGCTCTGGTTCGTCGTCGAGATCGAGTATCCGCCGGCGCCCTGAGGGGCCACGCGCTCAGCGCAGGATACGGCGGGTGATCAGGCCCTGGCGGGCGACCCGGATCAGTTGCCGGACCACTAGGTCCAGGTCTTCCGCCCCGGGGGCCTGGACCACGGCGAAGTCGAACGCGTCGCTGGGGAAGCGCGCCAGGTCCTTGCCGTCCTGGGCGAACTGGATAAGGAAGGTACGCGAACCGTTCCAGCGCTTCGGCCAGCCTTCGAGGTAACGGACGAGGGTCGGCTGGTGCGGCCCGCTGAGGAGAATCCTCGGGTTCCGCCGGACCAGGCCGGTGGTGATGGGTGCCAGGCGCAATTGCGTGCTGGGACAGGTCATGACGTCATGTCTCCGCCTCTTCGGTCCCGCTGGACAGCGGTGAGAGGCAACACCGAGCCAGCGCTTTAGCGGTATTTCGGCTGCTGCCGGGCGCCCCGCAAGTTGCTGTTTAAATCGGCGCACGCGCATCCTAGAAAAGCCGCATGGAGACTGTCAAGAAACACGCGGAGGCGCCCATGCCCGATCGCTCTCTTCGCCTGTTCTTCGCCCTGCCCTGTCCACCTCCCCTCGCCGAGCGGATCGGCCGGTGGCGCGATGACCGGCCACTGCCCGGACGCCAGGTGGCGACGGCGAACCTGCACCTGACCCTGGCCTTCCTCGGGCAGGTCCCGTCCGCTCGGCTCGAGGCCCTGCTGGACATGGCCGCGGCCATCGAAGCCGCGCCCTTCGACCTGTGTCTCGACCGTCTGCTGCGCTGGAGGAACGGCATCCTGCTGCTGGCCCCCAGCCAACCGCCCGGCGCCCTCCTGCGCCTGCGCCGCGCCCTGCGCTCCGGCCTTGCCGAACTGGAGCTGCCTGTGGAAACCCGCCCATTCAGCGCCCATCTGACCCTGGCTCGCGATGTCGCGCCGCTGGAGGACGCCCCGCTACCCCCAACCTTCGTATGGCAGGTCGACCATTTCAGCCTGTTTTGCTCGCAAAACGACGCCGCGGGCGTGCGCTACCGCACACTCGGTCGCTGGGCGTTGTGCGGGGAAGATTCAAACGAGCGTTTCGCGCCGTAACAACCCGCCTCTTCCGCTCTGCCACGCAAGTTATGACCGGCCGCCAGGAAGCCGCGGATTTCCTGGCCTGGAGGAAAAAAGCCGAAGCTGGCACGGTTCCTGCGCAAGGGACAGCGAAGCGGTTCTCCCGGAAGGATTCGGGCGATGGCTGGCAGGACGCGCCCCTCGGCCCCATCAACCTGAGATGAGAACAACATGAAGAAGAAGTCTCTGCTCCCCCTCGGCCTGGCCATCGGCCTCGCCTCTCTCGCTGCCAGCCCTCTGATCCAGGCCAGCACCTACACCCAGACCAAATACCCCATCGTGCTGGCCCACGGCATGCTCGGCTTCGACAACATCCTCGGGGTCGACTACTGGTTCGGCATTCCCAGCGCCTTGCGCCGTGACGGTGCCCAGGTCTACGTCACCGAAGTCAGCCAGTTGGACACCTCGGAAGTCCGCGGCGAGCAGTTGCTGCAACAGGTGGAGGAAATCGTCGCCCTCAGCGGCCAGCCCAAGGTCAACCTGATCGGCCACAGCCACGGCGGGCCGACCATCCGCTACGTCGCCGCCGTACGTCCCGACCTGATCGCTTCCGCCACCAGCGTCGGCGCCCCGCACAAGGGTTCGGACACCGCCGACTTCCTGCGCCAGATCCCACCGGGTTCGGCCGGCGAGGCAGTCCTCTCCGGGCTGGTCAACAGCCTCGGCGCGCTGATCAGCTTCCTTTCCAGCGGCAGCACCGGTACGCAGAATTCACTGGGCTCGCTGGAGTCACTGAACAGCGAGGGTGCCGCGCGCTTCAACGCCAAGTACCCGCAGGGCATCCCCACCTCGGCCTGCGGCGAAGGCGCCTACAAGGTCAACGGCGTGAGCTATTACTCCTGGAGCGGTTCCTCGCCGCTGACCAACTTCCTCGATCCGAGCGACGCCTTCCTCGGCGCCTCGTCGCTGACCTTCAAGAACGGCACCGCCAACGACGGCCTGGTCGGCACCTGCAGTTCGCACCTGGGCATGGTGATCCGCGACAACTACCGGATGAACCACCTGGACGAGGTGAACCAGGTCTTCGGCCTCACCAGCCTGTTCGAGACCAGCCCGGTCAGCGTCTACCGCCAGCACGCCAACCGCCTGAAGAACGCCAGCCTGTAGGACCCCGGCCGGGGCCTCGGCCCCGGCCCTTTCCCGGAAGCCCCCTCGCGTGAAGAAAATCCTCCTGCTGATTCCACTGGCGTTCGCCGCCAGCCTGGCCTGGTTCGTCTGGCTGGAACCTTCCCCCGCACCCGAGACGGCGCCCCCGGCCAGCGCGCAGGCGGGCGCAGTCCACGCCCCGCCAGCAGCCTCCGCGGGAGAAGCGGTGCCGGCCCCCCAGGTCATGCCGGCCAAGGTCGCGCCGCTGCCAACCTCCTTCAGGGGCACCAGCGTCGATGGCAGTTTCAGTGTCGACGCCAGCGGCAACCTGCTGATCACCCGCGACATCCGCAACCTGTTCGACTACTTCCTCAGCGCCGTCGGCGAAGAGCCCCTGCAGCAAAGCCTGGACCGCCTGCGCGCCTACATCGCCGCCGAACTCCAGGAGCCGGCGCGCGGCCAGGCGTTGGCGCTGATGCAGCAATACATCGACTACAAGAAGGAACTGGTGCTGCTCGAACGCGACCTGCCGCGCCTGGCCGACCTCGACGCCCTGCGCCAGCGGGAAGCCGCGGTGAAAGCCCTGCGCGCGCGGATCTTCAGCAACGAAGCGCACGTGGCGTTCTTCGCCGACGAGGAAACCTACAACCAGTTCACCCTGGAGCGCCTGGCGATCCGCCAGGACGGCAAGCTCAGCGCCGAGGAAAAGGCCGCCGCCATCGACCGCCTGCGCGCCAGCCTGCCGGAAGACCAGCAGGAAAGCGTGCTGCCGCAACTGCAAAGCGAACTGCAGCAGCAGACCGCCGCCCTCCAGGCCGCTGGCGCCGGCCCGGAAGCCATCCGCCAGATGCGTCAGCAACTGGTGGGCGCCGAAGCCACCACCCGCCTGGAGCAACTCGATCGGCAACGCTCGGCCTGGAAGGGCCGGCTGGACGACTATTTCGCCGAGAAGAGCCGGATCGAAGGCAATACCGGGCTGAGCGAAGCCGACCGCCGCGCGGCGGTCGAACGCCTGGCCGAGGAGCGCTTCAGCGAACAGGAACGCTTGCGCCTGGGCGCGCTGGAACAGATGCGCCAGGCCGAGCAGCGCTGACCGACACGGAAACGCCAAGAACGCGGCGAAGGGCGCTTCGGCGGATAACGCTACCCTCAGGGGTGCAGCCCTGGCGTGGCCGGCGAGGCGGAAACCTTGTGCTGCGCGCCGCAACGAAAAAGGGCGGCCACCCGAAGGTGTCCGCCCTTTTTCGTCGCCAGCCCGGTTCAGCGGGACAGCTTGCCGTCCAGCGAGAACTTGCCGGCGCCATCGATCAGCAGCGCCACGCTGATCATCAGCAGGGTCAGGGCATATTCATAGCCGTTGTCGGTGATGAAGAAGCCATTGCCGATGTGCACGCTGAAGATCGCCACGATCATGGTGAAGCCCACCACCACCGACGCCGGACGCACCAGCAGGCCGATCACCAGCGCCAGGCCGCCGAAGAACTCGGCGCTGCCGGCCAGGGTCGCCAGCAGGTAGCCAGGGGTCAGGCCGATGGATTCGAACCACTGCGCCATGCCGTTCAGGCCGGCGCCGCCGAACATGCCGAAGAGCTTTTGCGAACCGTGGGACATCAGGGTAAGACCGGTGACGATACGCAGGATGGCCAGGCCGGCACCGGCGTTGGTCGACAGGATGGTCTTGATCAGTGGATTCATGGTGCGTCCTCAGGTGTGGGATAAGATGGGCACACTATAGGCAAGATAATTCGATATTAAAACCGCAAAAAACGCGTTATCAATATCGAATTTATAGATTATTTTTGAGCCGTCGCCGTCTTCGCACGCACCCCGGGCTCCAGGCGAACCCGTTCGCGTTCATATGCAAGGTAGTACTTGTTGACGCTGCTGACATAACTCACCACACCCATGCCTATCTCTTCCGCAGCCACCCGCTCGACCTGGAAGAACCAGCGATTCGGATCGAGCCCCCGGCGACGCGCCTGGGTGCGCAGGTTCTGTACCCGCTCCGGGCCCATGTTGTAGGCCGCCAGGGTGAACGCCAGGCGCTCGCGTTCGTCGAGGTGCTTGCTGGAGAAGAACTGCTTGCGGATCTTGGTCAGGTAGCGACTGGCGGCCAGCACGTTGCTGTCCTTGTCGTGCACGTTGCCGACCCCGACGCTGCGCGCCGCCGCCGGGGTGATCTGCATCAGCCCGCTGGCGCCGCCGGAACCGCGCGCCTTCGGGTTCAGGTGCGACTCCTTGTAGGCCACCGCCGCCAGCGCCAGCCAGTCCATGCTGTTCTGCTGCGCGTAGCGCTGCAGCAGTGGACGGACCGCTTCCAGGCGCTTGCGGTCCGCCGCGCCGAGGGGGTTGCGGACCTTGTA
>NZ_SCND01000076.1:0-19617 GCF_005503585.1 Pseudomonas sp. 2VD | reverse complement strand
GTTCGCGCAGGGCGGCGGCGCATACCGGGATGGGGGACGCGAGCCGATCATGGCGGATGACCGCGCGCGGTTATCCGCCTTACTTCGGAGTGGCTTTCCGTGTGCGGGGCGTCATCCCGCCAGCGACTGGGCGATCCGCCCGAGGGTCTCCATCGCCTTCTCCTGCCGCGCGCTCCACGGGTGCCCGTAGTTGAGCCGGGCGCAATGGGCGAAGCGGCGGGTGGCGGAGAAGATCGGCCCCGGTGCGAGGCTGATGCCCTGGGCCAGGGCCAGTTGGAACAGGCGCAGCGAGTCGACCGCCTCGGGCAACTCCAGCCAGAGGAAGTAGCCGCCGCTAGGACGGCTGACCCGGGTCTGCTCGGGGAAGTAGCGCGCCACCGCCGCGAGCATGGCGTTCTGCTGGGTCTCCAGGGCGTAGCGCAGCTTGCGCAGGTGGCGGTCGTAGCCGCCGTGCTGGAGATAGTCGGCGATGGCCGCCTGGGCCGGGATCGACGCCGACAGGCTGGTCATCAGCTTCAGTCGCTCGATCTGCTCGGCGTAGCGTCCGCCGGCCACCCAGCCGACCCGGTAGCCCGGCGCCAGGCTCTTGGAGAAGGAACTGCAGTGCATCACCAGGCCTTCCTGGTCGTAGGCCTTGACCGGTTTCGGCGCCTGCTGGCCGAAGTACAGTTCGGCGTACACGTCGTCCTCGATCATCGGCACCTGGTGGCGCGCCAGCAGCTCGGCGAGGGCGCGTTTCTTCTCGTCGTCCATGCTCGCGCCCATCGGGTTCTGGAAGTTGCTCATGAACCAGCAGGCCTTGATCGGCAGGCGCTCCAGGCTGTCGGCGAGCACTTCCAGGTCGATGCCTTCGCGCGGATGCACGGGGATTTCCACCGCCTTCAGCTTCAACCGTTCCAGCACCTGCAGGGTGGCGTAGAACGCCGGCGCCTCGATGGCCACCAGGTCGCCGGGACGGGTGACCACCTGCAGGCAGAGGTTGAGTGCCTCCAGCGCGCCGTTGCTGATGACCAGTTCTTCCACCGGCAGCAGCAGGCCGCCGACCATGTAGCGCAGGGCGATCTGCCGGCGCAGGCCATGGTTGCCCGGCGTCATGTCGGCGACCACCGACTGCGGGTCCATGTCGCGCACCGCGTGGGCCATCGAGCGCGCCAGGCGCGGCAGGGGAAACAGTTGCGGACTGGGGAACGCCGAGCCGAAGGGTACGGTGTCCGGGTCCTTGATCGAACTGAGTACGGAGAACACCAGCTCGCTGACGTCGACCTCGGTGGCGTCGGCCTGGCGCGGGCTGATCTCCGGTTCCGGCAGCGGCCGCTGCACGTGCTGGCAGACGAAGTAGCCGGAGCGTGCGCGGGCCATGATCAGCCCACGGCTTTCCAGCAGGTAGTAGGCCTGGAACACGGTGGAAGCGCTGACCCCGTAGGTACGGCTGGCGTGCCGTACCGAGGGTACCTTCTGCCCGGGGGCGAGGACGCCGGTGCGGATCAGCTCGGCAATCTCGTCGGCGAATTTCTCGTAGCGCTTCATCTTGTCCTGGCCGCTGTCCTGGCTGGCCGTGGGCACGGCCGCTGGCGCCCACTCTATGCGCGCCGGGACCGTGTTGTCATGCCTCATCGCGGCCTCCTCAGCGCGCCGGCGAAACGAAGGTGCTGGTGCTGCCGACCGCCAGGCTCGGGTCGTCGATGCCGCGCAGGCTGAACGCCAGCGGTTGCGAGCCGGCCCTGGCGCGTTCGGCGGTAGAGGCCACCGACACCGGGAAGTCGAGGATCTCGCCGGGCTTCAGGCTCAGGGTGTGCTCGCCCTGCAGGCGGAACTCCGGTGCGTCGTCGAGTTGCAGGCGATAGCGCTGCGGCTGCTGGGTCTTGTTGATGACCTTGAGGGTGTAGATGTTCTCGATCTGCCCGGCGGCGTTCTCGCGGAACAGCCCACGGTCGCGGGTCACGTCCAGCGAGGCCAGCGGGCGGGCATCCAGGGCGACGACGAAGGCGCCGATCATCGCCAGCATCACCGCCGCGTAGCCGACCAGGCGTGGACGCAGGAAACGGGTCTGGCCACCTTCCAGGGCGCGTTCCGAGGTGTAGCGCACCAGGCCGCGTTCATAGCCCATCTTGTCCATGATCGAGTCGCAGGCGTCGACGCAGGCGGCGCAGCCGATGCAGGCGATCTGCAGGCCGTCGCGGATGTCGATGCCGGTGGGGCAGACCTGCACGCACTGCTGGCAGTCGATGCAGTCGCCGAGCCCCTGGGCGCGCGGATCGCTGCCTTTCTTGCGGGCGCCGCGGGATTCGCCGCGGGCGGCGTCGTAGGACACGATCAGGGTGTCCTTGTCGAACATCACGCTCTGGAAGCGCGAGTAGGGGCACATGTGGATGCACACCTGCTCGCGCAGCCAGCCGGCGTTGACATAGGTGGCGGCGGTGAAGAACAGCACCCAGAACAGGCTTTCCAGGTCCAGCTGGAAGCTGAACAGGTCGGCCACCAGCGGTCGCACCGGAGTGAAGTAGCCGATGAAGGTGATCGCCGTGACCAGGCTCACACCCAGCCACAGCGCGTGCTTGGCCGTCTTGCGCAAGAGCTTGGCGGCGCTCGCCGGACCCTGGTCGAGCTTGATCCGCGCGTTGCGGTCGCCCTCGGTGACCTTCTCGCACCACATGAACACCCAGGTCCATACGCTCTGCGGGCAGGTATAGCCGCACCAGACGCGGCCGGCGAACACGGTGATGAAGAACAGGCCGAAGGCGGCGATGATCAGCAGCGCCGAAAGCAGGATGAAGTCCTGCGGCCAGAAGGTCGCGCCGAAAATGTAGAACTTGCGCTCGGGCAGGTCCCAGAGCACCGCCTGGCGGCCGTTCCAGTTCAGCCACAGGGTGCCGAAGAACAGCAGGAACAGCAGGCCGCCGCCAAGGCGGCGGAAGTTGCGGAACAGACCGGTGAAGCTGCGGGTGTAGATCGGGCCGTTCACCGCCGACGGCAGCTTGCCGGGCGCGGGCGGCTGTTTCGACGGAGCGGCCGGTACGGCGGGCTCGACCTGGATCGCGGGAATTCTTTCGCTCATTTTTCGTAGGCCCATCAGGCTGGAGAGGCGGTTGCGACTATAGGAACCGGCTGATGGGCGAAACAGCGGCAGATCGAGCGGGAAAAACCATATCAGATGCCTCCGGAAAGCAGCGGCCCAGCATTGCCGCGGGTTACCGGGCGACCTCCGGCAGTACAGATATGCACCCCGTGGCAACCGGTCGCAGGCGGCGCGAATTCGCCGTCGTCGGCCATCTGATGTGTTTTTTTCGGCGGAATCTGCCGCTGTTTCGCTGTCTGTACGCGGGCGATAGTGGGTGCCAGTGAACACCGGCCCATCCTGTCGCCAGAAACAGGGGCGCAGCCGGTCCCCGGTTTCTTCGCCACCCACCCTGCCCGTCATCGGTGGAGAAACCCTGTCGATGAGGGCTTTGCGATGTACCAGTACGATGAATACGACCAGGCGCTGGTGAGCGAGCGGGTGGCGCAGTTCCGCGACCAGATCGCCCGCCGCCTCGACGGCGAACTGAGCGAGGAGGAGTTCCTCCCGCTGCGCCTGCAGAACGGCCTGTACCTGCAGAAGCACGCCTACATGCTGCGCGTGGCGATTCCCTACGGCACCCTGTCGGCGCCGCAACTGCGCGCCTTGGCGCACGTCGCCCGGCACTACGACCGCGGCTACGGGCACTTCACCACGCGGCAGAACATCCAGTTCAACTGGATCGAACTGGAGCAGGTCGGCGATATCCTCGAACACCTCGCCGGCGCGCAGATGCATGCGATCCAGACCTCCGGCAACTGCGTGCGCAACATCACCACCGAAGCCTTCGCCGGGGTCGCCGCGGACGAATGGACCGACCCCCGGCCGCTGGCCGAGATCCTGCGCCAGTGGTCGACGGTGAACCCGGAGTTCCTGTTCCTCCCGCGCAAGTTCAAGATCGCCCTCAGTTCGGCGGTGGAAGACCGCGCCGCGGTGCAGATGCACGACATCGGCCTGTACCTTTACCGCCACCCCGACGCCGGCGAGTTGCGCCTGCGGGTCTTGGTCGGCGGTGGCCTGGGACGCACGCCGATGCTCGGCCAGGTGATCCGCGACGACCTGCCCTGGCAGCACCTGCTGTCCTACGTCGAGGCGATCCTGCGGGTCTACAACCGCCACGGCCGGCGCGACAACAAGTACAAGGCGCGGATCAAGATCCTGGTCAAGGCGCTGGGCATCAAGGCTTTCGCCCGCGAGGTGGAGGAAGAGTGGCAGCACCTGCGCGACGGCCCGGCACAACTGACTGCCGAGGAGTGCCAGCGGGTCGCCGAGCGCTTCGTATTGCCGCGCTACCTGCCGCCGGCCGGCGGCGAGCTGGCCTACGGCAGCGCCCGTGCGGCCGATCCGGCCTTCGCCCGCTGGGCCTCGCGCAACGTCCAGGCGCACAAGGTGCCGGGCTACGCCTCGGTGGTGCTGTCGACCAAGCCCGGCGCCAGCGCGCCGCCGGGCGACGTCACCGCGGAGCAGATGGAACGCGTCGCCGACTGGGCCGAGCGCTACGGTTTCGGCGAGATCCGTGTGGCCCACGAACAGAACCTGGTGCTCCCCGACGTGCGCCTGGAGAACCTCCACGCGCTGTGGCGCGAGGCCTGCGCAGCCGGCCTCGGCACGCCTAACCAGGGCCTGCTCAGCGACATCATCGCCTGTCCCGGCGGCGACTACTGCGCGCTGGCCAACGCCAAGTCGATCCCCATCGCCCAGGGCATCCAGCAGCGCTTCGAGGACCTCGACCACCTGCACGACATCGGCGAGCTGAGCCTGAACATCTCCGGCTGCATGAACGCCTGCGGCCACCACCACATCGGCAACATCGGCATCCTCGGCGTCGACAAGAACGGCAGCGAGTGGTACCAGGTCACCCTCGGCGGCGCCCAGGGCAAGGACAGCGCGCTGGGCAAGGTGATCGGGCCATCGTTCAGCGCCGCCGAGGTGCCGGCGGTGATCGAACGGATCGTCGAAACCTTCACCGACCTGCGGGTCGGCCCGGAACGTTTCATCGACACCTTCAACCGGGTCGGCCTGGAGCCGTTCAAGGCCCGGGTCTACGCCAGGATGGAGGAACCGGCATGAACAACCTGATCCGTTTGCGCGATGGCGTCGCCGAGGTCTGCCGCGACGATCCCTGGCAACTCCTGCGCGAGTTGCCCGACGCGCTGCCGCCGGGGCCGTTGCTGCTGCCTCTGGCGGCCTGGCTGGAGCGCCGCGGCGAGGCCGGAGCCGCCGCGCCCTGGCTGGCGCCGGACGATGAGGTGGAAGCCTTGCTGCCGCACTTCGCCGAGCTGCCGCTGATCGCCGTCGACTTCCCCAGCTTCCGCGACGGCCGTGGCTACAGCCTGGCCTACCTGCTGCGCGTGCGCCTGGGCTGGAGCGGCGAGTTGCGCGCAGTGGGCGACGTGTTGCGCGACCAGCTCAGCCATATGCGCCAGTGCGGCTTCGATGCCTTCGCGGTGCGCGAGGACAAGAACGTCGAGGACGCGCTCAAGGGGCTGGCGGGCTTGAGCGTGCTCTACGGCCGCTCGGCGATCGAGCCGCGACCATTGTTCCGCCGACGCTAGGCATACGCCCCCGGACCGACGCCGATACCTGCCGCAACGCCGACCTGGCCCCTCTCCCGCTGCGGGAGCGGGGCGCGCCCCTCAGCCGTAGACCGAGGAACTGGCGGACGGCGCCGGCGCGCCGCCCTTGAAGCGCCCCGCCAGCTCGCGCAGCGAACGCATCAGCAGGCTGGTGTCCACGCCCACCGCGACGAACGCGCAGCCCAGCTCCAGGTAGCGCCGCGCCAGCGCCTCGTCGGCGGAGAGGATGCCGGCGGCCTTGCCGGCCGCGCGGATGCGGCGGATGGCGTCCTCGATGGCCGCCTGCACCTCGGGATGGCCGGGATTGCCGCGATGGCCCATGGCTGCGCTGAGATCGGCCGGACCGATGAACACGCCGTCGACGCCCTCGACGGCGGCGATCGCGTCGAGGTTGGCCAGGCCCTCCAGGTTTTCCACCTGGACCAGCAGGCACATCTGCTCGTCGGCGTGGTCCAGGTATTCCGCCACGCTGTTCCAGCGCGAAGCCCGGGCCAGCGCACTGCCGACCCCGCGCACGCCCGCCGGCGGATAGCGCACGGCGCGCACCAGGCCTTCGGCCTGGGCGGCGCTGTCGACCATCGGTACCAGCAGGGTCTGTGCGCCGATGTCGAGCAATTGCTTGATCAGCGCGGTGTCGCCCTGCACCGGGCGAATCACCGGCTGGCCGGGGTAGGGCGCCAGCGCCTGCAACTGGCCGAGCAGGCTGCGCAGGTCGTTGGGCGCGTGCTCGCCGTCCAGCAGCAGCCAGTCGAAGCCGGCGTTGGCGGCCAGCTCCGCGCAGTAGGGATCGGCCAGGCCGAGCCACAGGCCGATCTGCGCCTCGCCGCTGCGCAGGCGTTGCTTGAAGCGATTGACGGGCAGGTCCATGGAAATGCCTCCTCAGACGAAACGGCAGGAGATGCTGCCGAGCAGATCGTAGTCGACGTGGAAGGTGTCCCCCGGCGCGGCCGCCACCGGGCGGGTGAAGGAGCCGCCGAGGATCACCTGGCCGGCCTCCAGGCAGACGCCGTAGGGCGCCAGCTTGTTGGCCAGCCAGGCGACGCCCTTGGCCGGGTGGTTGAGCACCGCGGCGGAGACGCCAGACTCCTCGATCACGCCATTGCGGTAGAGGATCGCCGGTACCCGCCGCAGGTCGATATCACCTGGCCGCACGGCCCGGCCGCCCATCACCACGCCGGCGTTGGCGGCGTTGTCGGAGATGGTGTCGAAGACCTTGCGCGTGACTTTCGTTTGCGGGTCGACCTGCTGGATGCGCGCATCGATGATCTCCAGCGCCGGGATCACCCACTCGGTGGCCTCGAGCACGTCGAACAGGGTGCAGCCCGGTCCCTTCAGCGGCTTGCCGAGGATGAACGCCAGCTCCACCTCGACCCGCGGCACGATGAAGCGCTGGAAGGGGATGTCGCTGCTTTCCTCGAAGAACATGTCGTCGAGCAAGGCGCCGTAGTCCGGTTCGCTGATGTTCGACGAGACCTGCATGGCGCGCGAGGTCAGGCCGATCTTGTGGCCCTTGAGCACGCGCCCGTCGGCGATCTTGCGCTCGACCCAGGCGCGCTGGATGGCGTAGGCGTCCTCGATGGCGATGTCCGGGTAGTCGAGGGAGAACTGCCTTACCTGCTGGCGCGAGCGTTCGGCGGCGTCGAGGCGGTTGGCGGCTTCCTGGATCAGACGGGGATCGAGCATGGTCGGGGTCTCTCGGTTCAGCGTGGGTTGACCACGGCGGCGGGGGTCCGCAGGACCAGGCCGGCGCCGAGGGCGATGAGGATGGCCAGCAGGTACAGGGCCAGGCTGGCGCTCTGGGTGGTGTCGCGCATCCAGCCGATCAGGTAGGGCGCGAGGAAGGCGGCGATGCTGCCGAAGGAACTGATCAGGGCGATTCCGGCGGCCAGGGTGGTGCTGGAAAGGAAGGCCGGCGGCAGTTGCCAGAACATCGGCAGGGCGGCGCTGGCGCCCATCCCGGCGATCACCAGGCCGCCCATCACCAGCCAGGCGCTGGTCGGCGCCAGGGCCGCCAGGCTGAGCCCGGCGGCGGCCATCAGCAACGGAATGCCGAGGTGCCAGCGGCGCTCGCGCAGGCGGTCGGAGGAACGGCCGATGAAGATCATGAAGGCGCAGCCGGCGAGATAGGGCACCGCGCTGAGCATGCCGATGCGGCTGTCCTGGGCGATGCCGGCGCCGTGGATCAGGCTCGGCATCCAGAACGCGATGGTGTTCACCGCCAGCATCACCGCGAAATAGATCGCCACCAGCAGCCACACCTGCGGATTGCTGAAGATGCCGGAGAAGGAGGTGATGGTCTTGCGCTGCTCCTCGCCGGCCAGTTCCTCGCGCAGCAGGTGCTTCTGTTCGTCGCTGAGCCACGTCACCCGTTCGAAGCTTTCCGGCAGCGAGCACCAGACCACCACGCCGAGCAACACAACCGGCAGGCCTTCGATCAGGAACATCCACTGCCAGCCGCGCAGTCCGAGGGCGTCATGGAAGCCTTCTAGGATCCAGCCCGAAAGCGGTCCGCCGATCACCCCGGCCATGGGCACGGCGATGGCGAACAGGGCGGTGATCTGCCCGCGTCGGCGCGCCGGGAACCAACGGTTCAGGTAGACCAGGATACCGGGGAAGAAGCCGGCCTCGGCGACCCCCAGGAGAAAGCGCAGCAGGTAGAAGCCGCGCGCGGTCTCCACCAGCAGCATGGCGGTGGAGAGACAGCCCCAGACCAGCATCAGGCAGGCGATCCAGCGGCGCGGGCCGATCCGTTCCAGCATCAGGTTGCTGGGCAGGCCGAACAGCGCATAGGCGATGAAGAATAGCCCGGCGCCGAGACCGTAGACGGTGTCGCTGAAGTGCAGGTCGGCGCTCATCTGCAATTTGGCGAAACCGATGTTGATGCGGTCCAGATGGGCGAAGACGTAGCACACCAGCAGCAGCGGCATCAGCCGCCAGGTGACGCGGTCGTG
The DNA here is from genome assembly GCF_005503585.1 of Pseudomonas sp. 2VD. Lineage (NCBI taxonomy): Bacteria > Pseudomonadati > Pseudomonadota > Gammaproteobacteria > Pseudomonadales > Pseudomonadaceae > Pseudomonas > Pseudomonas sp. 2VD. The sequence continues at coordinate 11,035 of NZ_SCND01000076.1, read as the reverse complement.
GGTGCTGTCGCTGAGAGGCAGGGTGGTGCTGTTCAGGGTGCTGGCTGTGCTCATGATCTTGTACTTTTTGTGAGCGCCCGGACGTCCCGGCGACCTGTCGGTGGCCGGGAGGCGAGCTGGGTGAGTGCAGCGTTATGGCGGGCCGGTCAGTCCGCCGGGTTGTTCAGGAATTCATGCACGTTGTTGCGCTTGTAGTTCAGCTCCGCGTCCAGTTCGGTGAGTTCGAAGGACAGCGCCAGCAGGCGTCGCGCCTGGAGCTCGGCGAAGTGCGCGGTGATCACCTCGAAAAGTGCCTCGGCGACTTGCCGGCGAGTCTCCAGGTCGCGACCGGCGCCGACTTTCAGGGTCATGTGGACGAAGGCGTAGTCGTGCTTGCCGTCGGCCATGCGCCAGGTGTCCAGGCGCACGCCGCGGCTGCGGATGCCGCCGAGCGGGAAAACGCCGCTGGCGCCAAGGCAGGCGTGGACCTTCTCGAACAGGCCGGGCAGGTCGGCTTCGGCTTCGATGTTGTCGGTGTATTCGGCGATGAAGTGCGGCATGGTGGCGTCCTCAGAGGCGGCTGGCGCAACTGGCGCCGGCCGGGTTGCCGGCTTGGGCGGCGGGAATCGCCGAGCCGTCCTGGGCGGTGACCGGGAATACCGCGTTGATCTGCCCGGTGCCGGAAGAGCCGAAGTAGGGCGTCACCACCTCCGCCTTGCCGTCGTAGGCCGACCAGCCGAGGGCGCCGAGGAGCATCGCGGTGTCGTGCATGAAGCCTTCGCCATGGCCCTTGGAGGCGTACTCCGGGAGCATCCCGCAGAATTCCGCCCAGCGGCCTTCCTGCCACATCTGCACGACTTCATGGTCGAGGACCTCAAGGAACGGGCTCCAGATGCGGTCGGAGAAGTCCGGCGCCTGGCCGTTCTGGGCGAAGCGGTGGGACAGCGAGCCGCTGGCGAGGAACGCCACCGTGCCGTCGTAGTGCTCTTCCACCGCCTTGCGCATGGCCCAGCCCAGGCGCGCGCTGTCGTTCAGGTAATGCACGGTGCACAGGGCGGAGACCGAGACCACCTTGAAGTGGCGGTCCTGGTTCATGTAGCGCATCGGTACCAGGGTGCCGTACTCCGGGCCGAGGGTAGTGGCGTCGTGGGCCAGGGTCTCCACGCCGAGCGCGTTGCAGCCTTCGGCGAGGATGCGGCCCAGCTCCGGGTTGCCGGGGAAGCCGTACTCCATGTTGGCGATGAAGTGCGGCAGCTCGTTGCTGGTGTAGAGCCCCTCGAAGTGCGGCGCGCAGTTGATGTGGTAGCCGGCGTTGACCAGCCAGTGGGTGTCGAACACCACGATGGTGTCGACCCCCAGTTCGCGGCAGCGCCGGCCGATCTCGCGGTGCCCGTCGATCGCCGGCTGGCGGCAGCCGTGGCGCGGGCCGGGCAACTCGGACAGGTACAGCGAGGGTACGTGGGTGATCTTGGCAGCCAGAGCGACTTTGCCCATGACGATTCTCCTGGTGGCCCGTTGGGCCTGGCAGCGGGCGCGGCCGTTGGCGGCTGGCCCGGATTCTTCTGATTGTGTCTGCACGCCGGCGCTGCTGGCGGCCTCGGGCGGCCGCTCTGCACGAGCGCGCCCTACACGCCCCAGCGGGGGATGTGATGGCTGCCCATGGATATACACACGTTCTTGATCTCGGCGAATACCTCGAAGCTGTATTCCCCGCCTTCGCGTCCGGTGCCCGAGGCCTTCACCCCGCCGAACGGCTGGCGCAGGTCGCGCACGTTCTGGCTGTTGATGAAGACCATCCCGGCCTCGATGCCGCGTGCCAGGCGATGGGCCTTGCCGATGTCCTGGGTCCAGATGTAGGAGGCCAGGCCGTATTCCACGTCGTTGGCCAGGCGCAGCGCCTCGGCTTCGTCCTTGAACGGGATCAGGCAGACCACCGGGCCGAAGATCTCCTCCTGGGCGATGCGCATGCGGTTGTCCACGTCGGCGAACACCGTGGGCTGGATGAATTGCCCCTTGCTCAGGTGCGCCGGCAGGCCGGTCGGACGCTCCAGGCCGCCGGCCACCAGGGTGGCGCCTTCCTCGAGGCCGATGCGGATGTAGCCGGTGACCTTGTCGTAGTGGGCCTGGGTGATCATCGAGCCGACCTGGGTCTTCGGGTCCTGCGGATCGCCGACGATCAGGCGCCTGGCGCGCGCGGCGAACTCGGCGACGAACTGCGGGTAGACGCTTTCCTGGACGAAGATGCGACTGCCGGCGGTGCAGCGCTCGCCGTTCAGCGAGAAGATGGTGAACAGAGCGGCGTCCAGCGCCCGCTCGAGGTCGGCGTCTTCGAAGACCAGCACCGGCGACTTGCCGCCCAGTTCCATCGAGTATTTCTTGATCCCGGCCGCCTCCATGATCCGTCGCCCGGTGGCGGTGCCGCCGGTGAAGGACACCGCGCGCACGTCGCGGTGGCGGACCAGCGCGTCGCCGGCGCTGGCGCCATAGCCCTGAACCACGTTGAACACCCCCGGCGGAATGCCCGCCTCGTGCACCAGGCGGCCCAGCTCGTTGGCGGTCAGCGGCGACAGCTCGGACATCTTCAGCACCGCCGTGTTGCCCAGCGCCAGGCACGGCGCGGTCTTCCAGGTGGCGGTCATGAACGGTACGTTCCACGGCGAGACCAGGCCACAGACGCCCACCGGCTGGTACAGGGTGTAGTTGAGCATCTGGTCGTCGACCGGATAGCTGTGCCCGTTCATCCGCGTGCAGACTTCGGCGAAGAACTCGAAGTTGTGCGAGGCGCGCGGGATCAGCACGTTCTTCGTCTGGTGGATCGGCAGGCCGGTGTCGAGGGTCTCCAGTTCCGCCAGGTGCGGCACGTTCCGGTCGATCAGCTCGCCGAGCCGGCGCATCAGGCGCGCGCGCTCCTTGGCCGGGGTATTGGCCCATTTCGGGAAGGCTTCCCGGGCCGCCGCCACCGCCGCGTCGATTTCCGCCGCGCCGCCGCTGGCGACCTCGCCGATCAGCTCGCCGGTGGCCGGGTTGTAGTTCTCGAAGACGTCCTTGCTTTCGACCTCGCGGCCATTGATCCAGTGTTTGATCATTCTGCGTGCTCCTGTGCGCGGGCGCGGAAGAATTCGGCCTCGCTGACGATTCGGTTGACCAGGCGACCGACGCCTTCCACCTCCACCACCACTTCGTCGCCGGGGACCACGTCGGACAGGCCTTCCGGGGTGCCGGTGGCGATCATGTCGCCCGGCTGCAGGGTCATGAAGCTGGAGAAGTATTCGATCAGGTAGGGAATGTCGAAGATCATGTCCGCGGTGCTGCCTTCCTGGCGCAGCTCGCCGTTGACCCAGGTGCGCAGGGTCAGCCGGTTCGGCTCGGGAACCTCGGCCGCGTCGACGATCCACGGCCCCACCGGGGTGGTGGCGTCGCGGTTCTTCACCCGCAGGTTGGGCCGGTAGTAGTTCTCCAGGTAGTCGCGGATCGCGTAGTCGTTGCACACCGTGTAGCCGGCCAGGTAGCCGAGGGCGTCCTCGCGGCGGACGTTGCGCGCCGGCTTGCCGATCACTGCCACCAGTTCGCACTCGTAGTGCATGTAGTCGACGTTGTCCGGACGCCAGCTGACCTGGCGGTGGCCGGTGTAGGTGCCCGGCGACTTGATGAACGCCAGCGGTTCGCTGGGCGCCTTGAACGACAGTTCGGCGGCATGGTCGGCGTAGTTCAGGCCGAGGGCGAACATGCTCCCGGTGGCCGGCGGCAGCCACTCCACCCGGTCCTCGGCGAGCAGGGTGCCGTCGGCCAGGCGGACGGCGTTGGCGTCTTCCACGGTGACCTGGTGAACCCGGCCCTGGTAGCGGATGCGTGCGTGTTTCATGGTCGGTTCCTCATTCCGCGACGATGCTGTTGGCGAGGCGGCCGAGGCCGTCGATCTCGACCTCGACGCGGTCGCCGGGATGCACGTCGACGCGCCCTTCGGGGGTGCCGGTGATCAGCACGTCGCCGGCGTGCAGGGTCATGAACTCGCTGATCTCGGCGATCAGCCGCGGGATGTCGCGCACCAGGTTGGCGGTGTCGTTGCGTTGGCGCAGTTCGCCGTTGATGTACAGCTTCAGCTCCAGCGCATGGGGATCGGCGATCTCTTGCGCCGGCACCAGTTGCGGACCGAACGGGCAGAAGCCGTCGCGGCACTTGGCTTTCACCGCCGGACGGTAGTAGCTGTCTTCCGGCAGGCTGAACTCGTTGACGATCACGTAGCCGGCGACATGCGCCATGGCCTCTTCCTCCTTCACCCGGCTGGCGTCGCGAGCGATCACCACGCCCAGCGCCGGGCCCGGTTGCAGGCGCTCGACGCCGCGCGGGAAGAGCACCGGGGCGTCGTGCTCGTTGCGGGTATTCGGTGTCTTGATGAACAACACCGGCTTCACCGGCGGCTTCTGGTAGGGCGGCTGCTGGAACTCCGGCAGGCGGCTGTCGAGCAGGCCCTTGTAGTTCAGCGCGACGCCGAACAGGGTGCCGGCGGCGACGTCATTCAGTGCGCGGCTCATTGTGGTGGTGTCTCCTGGCGCGATAAGCGAACGGCGAGGGGGCCGTCCTGGCGAAAACTCGTTAATGTGTTAACGTTATATTTAGCATGTTAATGATCGTCAACCCCGGCTGCTGCGCCATTCGTCCCGGGGAGGTGGCAAGAGGCGCCGTCTGCGGTATACGGATGCCCGCGACGGCTTGCGTGCGCAGCCGGGAAGAACAACAAAGAGAAGATCGCCATGCCAGAGCGCCAGCCGATCCCCAACATCAACATTGGGCAGGTCTACGACCAGCGCTATGCCGACGCCGAGGTGCACTACGATGCGCTGGGCAACCTGGCCGGATTCTTCGGCCGTAACATGCCGGCGCACCGGCACGACCGTTTCTTCCAGGTGCACTACGTGAAGAACGGCGCGGTGCGGGTCTATCTCGACGAGCGCCAGTACCTGGAGTCGGGGCCGATGTTCTTCCTCACCCCGCCGACCGTGCCGCACGCCTTCGTCACCGAGGCGGACGCCGATGGCCATGTGCTGACCGTGCGCCAGCAACTGGTGTGGAGCCTCACCGAGGCCGAGCCGGGCCTGGCGCCCGGCCCGCAGGTGGCGCCGGCCTGTGTGGCGCTGGGCAACCTGGAGGGCGGCGCGGCCGAGGAGGCGGCGCGCCTGGCGCTGCTCTTCGAGCAGTTGCGCAGCGAGTCGATGGCCAGCCGTCCCGGCTGCCAGCAGACGCTGCTGGCGCTGACCCGGCTGGTCATGATCAGCCTGCTGCGTCTCTCGGCCAATTCGGTGGCTGCGCGGCCGATGCGCCACGAAGACCTGCAGATCTTCCAGCGCTTCAACGCGCTGATCGAGGAGCGCTATGCCGAGCACTGGCCGCTGTCGCTCTACGCCAGCCGGATCGGCGTCACCGAGGCGCGCCTCAACGACGTCTGCCGGCGCATCGCCGACCTGCCGTCGAAGCGCCTGGTGTACGAACGGCTTATGCAGGAGTCCAAGCGCCTGCTGCTGTTCACCGGCGGCTCGGTGAACGAGATCTGCTACCAGCTCGGCTTCAAGGACCCGGCCTACTTCAGTCGTTTCTTCGTGCGTTACGCGGGGCTTACCCCCAGCGCTTACCGCCAGCGACAGGCCGACGGGGAGTCCCGTCGCTGAGCGGGTGGGCGGGTATACTCGCGCTCCCACTCGAACAGGAAGCGTTTCTCCATGCATGATGCAGCCACCTCCATGCCGCCGCAGGCTCCCTCAACCTGGGCCGACTACCTTGCCGGCTACCGCTGGCGAGGGCAGGGCGAAGGATGTTCCGCGGCCACGGTCCACCGCCTGGAGGCTGCGCGGCGGCCGACCCTGTTCGTCAAGCAGGAAGTGCTGTCCGTACATGCCGAGCTGCCCGCCGAAATCGCCCGCCTGCGCTGGCTGCACGGTGCCGGCATCGACTGCCCGCAGGTGCTGAACGAAACCCAGAGCGACGGCCGGCAATGGCTGCTGATGAGCGCCGTGCCGGGGGACACGCTGTCCGCGCTGGCGCAGCGCGGCGAGCTGGAGCCCGAGCGCTTGGTGCGCCTGGTGGCCGCCGCCCTGCGCCGGCTGCACGATCTCGATCCGGCCGCCTGTCCCTTCGACCATCGCCTGGAACGGCGCCTGGACACCGTGCGCCAGCGGGTCGAGGCCGGGCTGGTGGACGAGGCGGACTTCGATGACGACCATCGCGGTCGCAGCGCCACGGAGCTGTACCGCCTGCTCCTCGACCGGCGTCCGGCGGTCGAAGACCTGGTGGTCGCCCATGGCGACGCCTGCCTGCCAAATCTGCTGGCGGAGGGGCGGCGCTTCAGCGGCTTCATCGATTGCGGGCGGCTCGGCGTCGCCGACCGGCACCAGGACCTGGCCCTGGCCGCGCGGGACATCGAGGCCGAACTCGGCGCGGCCTGGGCCGAGGCCTTCCTCGTCGAATACGGCGGCGATATCGACGGCGAACGGCTGGCGTACTTCAGGCTATTGGACGAGTTCTTCTAGAGTAGGGCCGGTTCGGGTCCGGACTGAATTCGGCCTGCCGTTGCACGAAAACGAGGTACAACGGCATCGGCCACTATCGCCAACGCCACCGCGCGCCCTCGCTCGTTCCGCGGAGTCGCCGGTTCAGTTCAGCCGGTACTGCGCCAGTTCCTTCGCCGAAAGCACGCGCATCCGTTTGGGATCGGTGCTTTGCATGGCCTGTACCAAGGTGCTGGGGATATCCATTTCGCGGAAGTAGGCGGCGGAGTCGTAGCGCATGCCGTTGGCCGAGCGCGAGTGCAGCGAGTCGCCGTGGGCGTAGTAGGGACGGTGCAGGCCGACGTAGCCGCGTACGGTCTTGCGCTTGCCGGCCGCCAGCAGGTAGACGCAGGTGCCCTGGCAGACGCTGCTCGACGGCACCAGCGCGTCGAAGCCGGATTCGCGCAGCAGGCGGCCCATGCGGATCGCCTCCGGCACGCTGCCGCCGATGCTGTTCAGCAGGAGCAGCTTGCGCGAGTAGGTTCCCGGATTGTTGCGCAAACCCTTGAGCAGCGTTTCGTAGTCGCCCGGCGCGATCTCCTCCGAGACGCGGACCGTCAGCACCCGCCCCATGCTCTTGTGTTGCAGCGAATGCACTTCGACCCTGGCCAGTGCGGGAGTCGCGCAGAACACGGCGAGGCAGGCGAGGACGGTCCGGAGGCGGAGGCGGGGCATGGAACGGGGCGATCCTGTCAGACGGCGATGGCTGCCGAAGATACCTGCAAGCGTTGCATTGTGCACGGTCCTCGTCGTCAGGACGAGGAGCCGGTCTCCGCCTGGCGCACCGGCAGGCGCAGGCAGAAGGTGATGACGTCGTCGCGGCAGTCCACGTCGATACGTCCCTGGTGGGCCTGGGCGATGGCCTGGGAGATGTACAGGCCGATACCGAGGCCGTTGCGGTTGCGCTGGTTGTCCGCCGACTCGCGCTTGAACGGTTCGAACAGGTTGGCCAGCTGCGCTTCGGAGAGGCCGCTGGTTTCGTTGAGCACGCTCAGGCACACCTCGTCGCCCTGGCGGGTCAGGGTGACCAGCACCGGCCGGCCGGGCAGGCCGTGATGACGGGCGTTGCTCAGCAGGTTGGCGGCGACCTGGGCGTAGCGGTCCGGGTCGACCACGGCACGAACCTGCGGGTCGATGGCGATCTCGATCACCAGGCCGGGATAGGCGACGTCGGTTTCGCAGACGATCTGCTGCACCAGTTGCGAGACGTCGGTGTCGACCGGGTTCACGGTGAGGCCGATGCCCGATTGCAGGCGGCTCATATCGAGGATCTGGCTGACCAGCCGTTCCATGCGGCTGCTGGACGCGGAAATGTGTTGGCGCAGTTCGGTGGTGCGGGTGTCGCTGGAGGACAGCAGGGCCGCCGCCATGGAGATCGACTGCAACGGGTTGCGCAGGTCGTGGCCGAGCACCGCGATCAGGCGCTGGCGCATGCGGTCGACCTCGGCCGCATGGTTGAGGCACAGTTCCATCAGGTCCAGGCGCAGCTTTTCGGCGATCGCCAGGTCGGTTTCGCTCCAGGGCGTGGAGTGGCCGCGGACCACTTCCTCCCAGGCCTCGAACGAGCCGCGCGGGGTCAGCCGCGGGCCGGAGGGGCCGATGGTCAACAGCTTTTCCGGCTTGCCGCCCCAGCGGATGCGGTGCACTTCCTCGTGGCGGAACCAGAAGATCCAGCCCGATTCCTGGCGGTGGAAACGGATCGCCAGCACACCGCAGCAGTCGCCGCCGTCCGGAGAGTCCTCGCTGGGCTGCGGCCAGTTGTCGGTGTGGTAGATGTCCCGTTCCGGGTCGCGCTGCAGGCGTTGCAGGACATTCCCGGCCTGGCGCTCGAAGTCGCCGCGGATGCTCAGGGTGCGGCCGCCGAGCATGACCAGGGCGCCGTCGCAGGGAATCAGTGCGGCGATGCCATCGTCCGGGTGGGCCAGTGCGCCGAACAGGTCGTCGGCGTCCCGCGCGCGGCGAGCCAGGGCCAGCCTGCGCTCGGTGGACACGCGCAGCAGTTCGGCGATACGCCCCTGCTCCAGGCGCTCGACGATGGCGCTGCAGACCTGGGAGAAGATCTGGAACGACATGCGCACCGGGTAGGGAATCAGTTTGGGCGACATGTGATGGCAGGAGAACAGTCCCCAGAGCTTGCCGCCGACCACGATGGATATGCTCATCGAGGCGCGCACGCCCATGTTGGTCAGGTATTCGCAGTGGATCGGCGAAACGCTGCGCAGCACGCTGTAGCTGAGATCGAACGATTCGTTGGTCTCCGGGTTCAGCGCGGGAAACACGCGCATCGGCGTATAGGCCACGTCGGCGATCAGCCTGATCGGGTTCTGGATGTACAGGCGACGCGCCTGGGCCGGGATGTCCGAGGCCGGGTAGCGTTGCCCCAGGTAGCTTTCGAGGTCTTCGCGACGGCTCTCGGCGACCACCTCGCCGGAGTCGTCATGACGGAAACGGTAGGCCATCACCCGGTCGTAGCCGGTCATCCGGCGCAGTTCGTCGGTGACGTTGCTGAGCAGGCTGGCGGTGTCGTTGTGCAACTGGACCTGGGCGATGATGCGCTGGGCGTTGAGGGTGAAGGAGGTGATCGACAGCGTGTCCGCGGTGCGGATCTCGAACTCCAGGTAGAACACTTCCTTGTAGCTGTGGCCGATCACGTCGAACAGGTGTTCGCCGATCCGCGTCTCGACGCTGTTCGACCATGGGCCGTTGCCGGTCAGTCCCTCTTCGAGCATGCGCAGGACCTCCGGCCCCACCTGCTCCTGCGTCAGGTAGGAACCCGGCGAGGCGACGAAACCCAGTAGCGCCTGGATGTTCTCGCTTGCCGCGAGGACCATGCCGTCCGCGCGCAGGGCGATCAGCGCCCCGTGCGGCTGGATCGCGCCAGGCACGTGGATGGGTTCGTCCTCGCAGTTCGCCAGGGTAACCGGGGTGATGCTCGTCATCTATCGTCCAGCCTGGTCTCCAGGCAGTCAGGCTTCGTCGAGAACCCATCGACGAAACGAAAGGAATGTAGCCTGTGCCGCATCCTGCGCAAGGCCGATGGCTTCGGGGCTGTCGATCTGCCGGGCGAGCTGTTCGAGAAACTCCTGCCAGCGCACCCCGGTTGCCTGGCCGTAGCCCCGCAACCACTGTAGCGGCAGACCGGGCAGGCGTGGAGCTAGTCGTTTGTAGAGATACGCGCCGCCCAGCGTCGCGCCTTCCATCACGTAGGCCACCCCGAAGACCTCCGCGGCCCGTGTCGCATTCGGCAGGTCGGCGCAGCGCGGTAGCGCCTCCACCTGCGCGCGGCTCATGCCGCCGGCCAGCAGGTCGCTTTCCAGCCAGGCGCTCTTGACCAGCCGCGCGTCGGCCCGCAGCGCCGCCGGCCAGCCGCTGCGGTTGTCGCGCAGCGCGCGCTCCAGAGGCTCCAGCCAGCCAAGGATGCGTCCGGCATGGTCGAGGTAGGCGCGGTCGTCGAGATCGTCGTCGCCCAACGGCGAACGGCGGTCCAGTTCTGCGTGCAGGTCACGGGTGGCGTCGCGGAGTGCGGCGAGGGCTGGCGATGGAGATGGGGACATGAGGTCAGGGCCAGCGATTCGAGGCATGAACGGAAAAGAGTAGCAGGAAGCCGTACGCCCGGCTCGGAATAAATGGGCATCCCCGCGCGTGGCGCAGGGATGCCGGAGCGGGCGCGCTCAGGCCGCCTCGGTCTGCACCACCCGGTAGCAGGGGACGTAGGCCGCGCCGCCGGGCAGCTTCATCCGGTGCTGCTTGACGAAGGCCTGCAGCAGGCGGTCCAGCGGCAGCATCACCGCCGGGTCGCCGTGGATCTCGTAGGGCCCGTATTGCTCGATCATGCGGATGCCGTTGTCCTTGACGTTGCCGGCGACGATCCCGGAAAACGCGCGGCGCAGGTTGGCCGCCAGTTCGTGGGGCGGCAGGCTGCGGCTGAGCTGGAGGCTGGCCATGTTCTCGTGGGTCGGCTCGAACGGGCGCTGGAAGCTTTCATCGATCTTCAGCATCCAGTTGAAGTGGAAGGCGTCGTTGCGCTCGCGGCGGAACTGCTTCACTTCCTTCAGGCCCTGGGCCATCTGCTTGGCCACCTCGGCCGGGTCGTCGATGACGATCCGGTAGTGGCGCTGCGCCGCATGGCCGAGGGTCGCCCCGACGAATTCATGGAGCTGCTGCAGGTAGGCTTCGGCGCTGCGGGGACCGGTGAGGATGACCGGGAAGGGCAGGTCCTGGTTGTCCGGGTGCATGAGGATGCCCAGCAGGTAGAGGAACTCCTCCGCGGTCCCGGCGCCGCCGGGGAAGATGATGACCCCGTGGCCGACGCGGACGAAGGCTTCCAGGCGCTTCTCGATGTCCGGCAGGATCACCAGTTCGTTGACGATCGGGTTCGGCGCCTCGGCGGCGATGATCCCCGGCTCGGTCAGGCCCAGGTAGCGGCCGCCGACGATGCGCTGCTTGGCGTGGCTGATGGTGGCGCCCTTCATCGGCCCCTTCATCACCCCCGGTCCGCAGCCGGTGCAGACATCCAG
>NZ_SCND01000075.1:0-19679 GCF_005503585.1 Pseudomonas sp. 2VD | reverse complement strand
CAGGTAGTCCTCGTCCAGGCTCAGGGCCTGGTCCGCGCGCTTCTCGCGGACCCGCGCGACGCCCACCGCGGCGTATTCGCCGAGGCCGTCGCGCTCGGTCAGCAGGCGGAACGCCTGGCTGCCCAGGGCCACCGGGGCGCGGCTCTCGAAGGCGGCATTGTCGTCGCGCACTTCCTGCACCTGGCTGACGTAGCGGGCGCCGCCGAGGGCCTCGCCCTCCTCCACCGTGTCGCGGGTGCCGACGCGCTTCAGCGGCAGGCCGAGGTAGACGATGCCATCGCGCAGGCTTTCCTCGACATTCAGCGGCGCCGGCGCCGGATCGTCGGCGGGGATGTTGAACGGCGTACCATCCGGCAGCACGCCGCGGGCGCTGACGATGGCCAGCTTGCCCTGGGTCAGCAGGGCATCGTCCAGCTTCAGCTCGGAAAAGCCCCAGCCGCCCGCCAGGAGCGAGCGGCAGCGGCCATCCACCAGGGTTTCCAGGTAGCGGTCGTGCTGCTGGAAATGCTGTGGCCGCAGGAACATGCCTTCGGACCACACCACGCGGTTATTCCAGGACATAGGGACTCCGAAGGTTCAGGGCGCGGGACGCGCGACGATGCCGATGGCCTGCGCGCCGAGCGTGATGTCGAGATGGCTGGTGCGTTGCCCCGGCACGTCGAGGACCTGGCGCCAGGTGGCGCGGTCGAGGTCGCGGTAGGCGGCGACGAAGCCGAGCTGGCGGGTCTGCTCGTCGAGCGTGCGTTCGATGCGCCGTTCCTCGCCCGGACGCAGGAGGAACTCGTCCTGCTCCACCAGGTCGCCGCCGAGGGTCGACTGGGCGTTGTCGGTGAGGGCGAAGTAGTCGGCGCGGCCGAACGCGGTGTCTTTCTTCAGCTCGTACAGCCGCAGGCGCAGCGGCGCCGCCTGGCCGGCGGCGGACGGGTTGAGGTTCGGTGCGGCGTGGAGCCAGATCACCACCCGGGTCGGCGGGGTTTCCGGCGGGCTGGACGAACAGGCGGCGAGCAGCAGCCCGAACAGCGCGACGATCAGTTTCTGCATGGTGTCGTCCTCATTGACGTTGTTTCTCCTGGTGTTCGTTGGCGTCAGGAACGCCGTAGTCGAGCGCTGTGTTCCTCATAGGCGCGGCTGAATTCGCGGCCGAAAAGCTCCTGGAAGTCGTCCTCCGCCTCGCGCAGGATCTTCGCGTACAGCTCGGTGAAACTGTCCCAGTTCTGTGCCTGGCGGGCTCCCGGCAGCAGGCCGGAAAGCCCGGCCGGCTTGCCGAAGCGGGCTTCCAGCACGGCCGGTTCGAAGCGCGCCAGCAGGTGGCGGATGGCGGCCTGCACGCCGGCCATCACCGCCAGCTGGTGCGCCTTGAGGTCTTCGAAGCTGTCGGCCACCGCGCGATCCGGAGCCATGAACGCCTGGTTGTCGCGGCGCAGCAGGAGCAGCATGGCTTCGTCGACGTTCGGCGCGAACTTCAGCGGGTTGTTCTGCACCGGCTGGATCATGGTCTGCGCCATGCGGAACTCGCCCTTCAGGCTGGCCCGCGCGCGCAGCACGTCCACCAGTCCTTCCACCAGGCCGCGATAGCTGCGGCCGATGGCTTCCATCTGCGCTTCGGCGCCGGCCGGGTCGACCTTCAACTGGGTCATGCCGGCGCCGCGCAGGAACGCCTGCAGCAGGTCGCCGCCGGCCGTCGCGGTGGCGCTTGCCGGTGGCGTCGGCGCCGCCACGCTGGCTGGCTGTGGCTGTGGCTGTGGCTGTGGCTGTGGCTGTGGCTGTGGCTGTGGCTGTGGCTGTGGCTGTTGGGTGATCCCTGGGTCGGCGAAGGGCATCGCCAGCGGCGTCGGTTCGGCCGCTGGCTGCGGCTGGGCGACGGGCGTGGCGCTTGGCGCGGGCGTGTTGCCGAGCAGTTCGGCGAACGGGTCCCAGTCGGCCGGAATCAGCGGTGCGCCGCCAGCGGGCGGTGGCGCCGGAGTGGTCGCGGGGGGCGGCGGGATCACCGGTTCCGGCGGGCGGAAGTCGTGCTGTTCGGCCGGTACATGGTCCGGACGCGGCGCCGCGCCGGGCGGCGGCGGGGTGAGGAAGTCGAACAGGTCGGGCTTGGTGTCCAGCGGCGAGCCGCCCTGGAAATGCGCCGTCACCGCGGGGTGCGGGGTGGGCGCCGGTTCGGCGAAGGCAGGCGCCGATCCGGCGGCCTGCCGGCTCATCAGGGCGTCGAAGCTGGTGAACGGATCGGTCTGCGGATTGCCGCTGCCGGGCAGGGCGATGTCGTGGCCGAGCTGGACGAGGATGTCGTATTCGCCGAGGCGGACGGTCTCGCCGTCCTGCAGCGGCTCGCTGTTGCCGCGGCGCAGGCGGTGCCCGGCATTGACCAGCAGCACGCCGTTGGTGCTGGTGTCGGTGAGGTAGTACACCCCGTCGCGATTGAGGATGGTGCAGTGGCGGCTGGAGACCAGGCGCTCCGGGTCCGGCAGGACCCAGTCGTTGTCCGGGCCCCGACCGATGGTCAGCTGTCCCTGGTCCAGTACCTTTTCCGAACACTGACCGGGGGTCAGCTTGTGGTAGCTGGTGATGGTCAATCGCAGCGGCATTGCTACTCCTTGCATTGCCAGCGCCCGGCTCTTCCAGGCGCTCACCCCCGTGCCCGAGGGATTTCGGTTCGCATCCAGGCTGGCCCGACGGCTTTCCGGCGTTTCGTCGCCTCGGGAAGACACATCGGGTGGTACCGGATTATAAAAGACTAATCCTACGTCTTTTAAAGATTTGTCCGATCTGCGGTGTCATGCAACTAGTGGCGTTGTGCCTTCCTTGACAAGCCTTGCGGCATGCCACAAGAATTTTGCCAACCTTTCGAGTCATCCGATATTCATCAATGGCTCCTACAAGATCCGACGGAGTGGATCTTACAAGCGAAGGTGAGGGCCGCGCAGCGGCTCCGATGATAGGGAGATCGTCACCGTGCTGGATGTACCCGTTTTGCTGGCCGCCGTATCCCCGGACTCGCCCTGTGGCGACGATCTGGAGTACGACGCCGCGTTCCTCGAACTCGAACGCATCGCCCAGGGCCAACCCGAGCGCCAGATGGGCGATGCCGTGCTGCCCGCCGAACCGCCGGAGTGGCCGCGCGTACGCGCGCTGGCCAGCGAGCTGTTCGGCCGTAGCAAGGACCTGCGGGTAGCCAACCTGCTGCTGCAGAGCAACGTCGCCCTCGACGGCCTGGACGGGCTCGCCGACGGCCTGCTGCTGGTCCGCGAGCTGCTCGGCCAGTACTGGGACGGCGTCTATCCGCTGCTCGACGCCGATGACGACAACGACCCCACCTTCCGTATCAACGCCCTCACCGGCCTGGTCGCCGAACCGCTGCTGCAACTGGTCTGGGCGATCCCGCTGGTGCGCTCGCGGGCGTTCGGCCCGGTCAACCTGCGCGCCGCGCTGAACGCCGCCGGGCTGCAACGCTTCGCCAGCGAGACCCTGAGTCCCGAGCAGATCGCCGGCGCCTTCGCCGATGCCGACGCCGATGCGCTGGCCGCCACCCGGCGCGCCCTGGATGGCGCCCAGGAACATGCCCTGGCCATCGAGAGCGGCGTCGCCGAACGGGTCGGCTCGGCCCAGGGCCTCGACCTCGGTCCCCTTCGTCAACTGCTGCGCCAGGCCCTCCAGGTGTTCGACCTGTACGGCCCGCAGGGCGCCGGCGAGCCCTTGGCGCCGGGCGCCGAAGCGGCCACCGGCGAGCAGGGGGGCGCCGCGCCTGTCGCAGCCGTCGCCGCGCCGGCACCGCGTGCCAGCGGCGAGATCGCCAACCGCGAAGACGTCCTGCGCCAGCTCGATCGCCTGCTCGAGTATTACGTTCGCCACGAGCCGTCGAGTCCGGTGCCGGTGCTGCTCAAGCGCGCCAAGACACTGGTGACGGCCGACTTCGCTGAAATCGTGAGGAATCTCATCCCCGATGGGATTTCCCAGTTCGAAACCCTGCGAGGCCCGGAAAGCGAGTAACGCCTAGCGGCCGTCCGGGCCAACGCTGCAAGCCGCCGGGGCGATTCCGACGGCGCTAACAACCGCCGTCGCGCGAGGGAGAAACAAGATGGGAAGCACTACCAGCAGTCAGAAGTTCATCGCCAGGAACCGGGCGCCACGCGTGCAGATCGAGTACGACGTGGAGCTGTACGGTGCCGAGAAGAAGGTCCAGTTGCCCTTCGTCATGGGCGTCATGGCCGACCTCGCCGGCAAGCCCGCCGAACCCCAGGCGGCGGTCGCCGACCGCAAGTTCCTGGAGATCGACGTGGACAACTTCGATGCCCGGCTGAAGGCGATGAAGCCGCGGGTGGCCTTCAACGTACCGAACGTGCTGACCGGCGAAGGCAACCTGAGCCTGGACATCACCTTCGAGAGCATGGACGACTTCAGCCCCGCCGCGGTGGCGCGCAAGGTCGATTCGCTGAACAAGCTGCTCGAGGCGCGTACCCAGCTGGCCAACCTGCTGACCTACATGGACGGCAAGACCGGCGCCGAGGAAATGATCATGAAGGCGATCAAGGACCCGGCCCTGCTTCAGGCCCTGGCCAGCGCGCCGAAGCCCAAAGACGACGAGCCGCAGGCGTAAGAGGATTCCAGCATGGCCGAATTGAGCACCGAGAACCTGGCCCAGGGCCAGACCACCACCGAGCAGACCAGTGAGTTCGCCAGCCTGCTGTTGCAGGAGTTCAAGCCCAAGACCGAGCGCGCCCGCGAAGCGGTGGAGACCGCCGTGCGGACCCTCGCCGAGCATGCCCTGGAGCAGACCAGCCTGATCTCCAACGACGCGATCAAGTCGATCGAGTCGATCATCGCGGCGATCGACGCCAAGCTCACCGCGCAGGTCAACCTGATCATGCACCACGCCGACTTCCAGCAACTGGAAAGCGCCTGGCGCGGCCTGCACTACCTGGTCAACAACACCGAGACCGACGAGCAACTGAAGATCCGCGTGCTGAACATCTCCAAGCCGGAGCTGCACAAGACCCTGAAGAAATTCAAGGGCACCACCTGGGACCAGAGCCCGATCTTCAAGAAGCTCTACGAAGAGGAATACGGCCAGTTCGGCGGCGAGCCCTATGGCTGCCTGGTCGGCGACTACTACTTCGACCAGTCGCCGCCGGACGTCGAGCTGCTCGGCGAGATGGCGAAGATCTCCGCCGCCATGCATGCGCCGTTCATCTCCGCCGCCTCGCCGACGGTGATGGGCATGGGTTCCTGGCAGGAACTGTCCAACCCGCGCGACCTGACCAAGATATTCACCACCCCGGAATACGCCGGTTGGCGTTCGCTGCGCGAGTCCGAGGACTCCCGCTACATCGGCCTGACCATGCCGCGCTTCCTGGCGCGCCTGCCCTACGGGGCGAAGACCGATCCGGTGGAAGAGTTCGCCTTCGAGGAAGAAACCGACGGCGCCGACAGCAGCAAGTACGCCTGGGCCAACTCGGCCTACGCGATGGCGGTCAACATCAACCGCTCCTTCAAGCTCTACGGCTGGTGCTCGCGGATCCGCGGCGTCGAGTCCGGCGGCGAGGTGCAGGGCCTGCCGGCGCACACCTTCCCCACCGACGACGGCGGCGTGGACATGAAGTGCCCGACCGAGATCGCCATTTCCGACCGCCGCGAGGCGGAGCTGGCGAAGAACGGCTTCATGCCGCTGCTGCACAAGAAGAACACCGACTTCGCCGCCTTCATCGGCGCGCAGTCGCTGCAGAAACCCGCCGAGTACGACGATCCGGACGCCACCGCCAACGCCAACCTGGCGGCGCGCCTGCCCTACCTGTTCGCCACCTGCCGCTTCGCCCATTACCTGAAGTGCATCGTTCGCGACAAGATCGGTTCCTTCAAGGAGAAGGACGAGATGCAGCGCTGGCTGCAGGACTGGATCCTCAACTACGTCGACGGCGACCCGGCCCACTCCACCGAGACCACCAAGGCCCAGCACCCGCTGGCGGCGGCCGAAGTGGTGGTGGAGGAAGTCGAAGGCAACCCGGGTTACTACAACTCGAAGTTCTTCCTTCGCCCGCACTACCAGCTCGAGGGACTGACGGTATCGCTACGCCTGGTATCCAAGCTGCCTTCGGCCAAAGAGGCCTGAGGCATTCAACGACAGCGCCTGCCATGGTGGCGGGCGCTTGCATAGCGTAGTGGCGCGAGCCACACGGGAGGAAAGATGGCTGTTGATATGTTCATCAAGATCGGCGACGTCAAGGGTGAGTCCAAGGACAAGACTCACGCCGAGGAAATCGACGTGCTGGCATGGAGCTGGGGCATGTCCCAGTCCGGGTCGATGCACATGGGCGGTGGCGGCGGCGCCGGCAAGGTCAACGTGCAGGACCTGTCGTTCACCAAGTACATCGACAAGTCCACGCCCAACCTGATGATGGCCTGCTCCAGCGGCAAGCACTATCCGCAGGCGAAGCTGACCATCCGCAAGGCCGGCGGCGAGAACCAGGTCGAGTACCTGATCATCACCCTGAAGGAAGTCCTGGTGTCCTCGGTGAGCACCGGCGGCAGCGGTGGCGAGGATCGCCTGACCGAGAACGTGACCCTGAACTTCGCCCAGGTCCAGGTCGACTACCAGCCGCAGAAGGCGGATGGCGCGAAGGACGGCGGTCCTGTCAAGTACGGCTGGAACATCCGCCAGAACGTGCAGGCCTGATGAGCCGGCTGCCGGTCATGGCGTGGCCAGGCCATGCCGTGGCCGGTGCGAGCGCCCGCCATGCCGGGTGCCGAAGGCGCGCGCGGCGCGCCGCGGACCTCGTCCGCCCGACCTCCTGCCGGAGGTACTGAATTCCACCGGGTCGTCCGTCGCGTCCGCCGGGCGCCATGGCCGACCCTTCATTCGCATCCGGGCGCCTGGGCTCCCGGCTACAGGGAAGTATCGCGATGATCGCCGAAGAACTGTTGCGCGCCGGGCGCCTGGACGATGCCTTGAAAGCCTTGCAGGAACAGGTGCGCAGCCAGCCGTCGAACGCCACCCTGCGGATCTTCCTGTTCCAGCTGCTGGCCGTGATGGGCCAGTGGGCGCGGGCGCAGAACCAGCTCAAGGTGGTCGGCGAACTGGATGCCTCGGCGCTGCCGATGGTACAGACCTACTCCACCGCCATCGACTGCGAGGCGCTGCGCCGCGAGGTGTTCGCCGGGCGCCTGACGCCGGTGATCCTCGGCCAGCCGGCGGAATGGATCGCGCCGCTGTTGCAGGCCCTGAGCCTGGATGCCGAAGGCCACGGCGAGGCCGCCCAGGCCCTGCGCGAGCAGGCCTTCGACGCCGCGCCGGCGGTGCCCGGGCGGATCGGCGAGGCGCCGTTCGCCTGGCTGGCGGATGCCGACACGCGCCTCGGTCCGGTGCTCGAGGTAATCGTCAACGGTCGCTATGCCTGGTTGCCGATGAGCAACCTGCGCAGCCTCAAGGTCGAGGCGCCGAGCGACCTGCGCGACCTGGTCTGGCTGCCGGCCGAACTGACCCTGGCCAACGGCGGCGCCACCGTCGCGCTGCTGCCGGCGCGCTACGCGGACACCGTCGAGCACGGCGACGACGCCGCGCGCCTGGGGCGCAAGACCGAATGGCTGGACAGCGGCCTGCCGGTCGGCCAGCGGCTGTTCGTCACCGATGCCGGCGAGACCGCGCTGTTCGACCTGCGTGAGCTGGACTTCGAGCCGACGGACGCCTGACATGGCCGAACTGACCCTCCAGGAGCGCCTGCAGCCGTCGCTGCTCGACCGCCTCACCGACGACGAGCCGGGCAACCTCAAGGAAGCCGCGGAGCGCCGGGTGCTGACCCTGAGCCAGCTGAAGGCCTCGGTGCTGCGCGACCTGGCGTGGCTGTTCAACACCACTTCGCTGTTCGACCACGGCCCCGCCGCACGGATGCCGGCCGGCAACTCGGTGCTCAACTACGGGCTGCCGGCGCTGGCCGGGCACACCGCGTCGAGCGTCGACGTGCATGCCATCGAGGCGCTGCTCACCGAGACCATCGCCACCTTCGAGCCGCGCATCATCCGTTCTTCGTTGCGGGTGCGCGCGCAACTGCTGCCCGGCGAGATGGACCACAACGCCCTGAGCTTCGAGATCGAGGGCGATCTCTGGGCCGAACCGGCGCCGCTGCGCCTGCTGCTGACCACCAACCTGGACCTGGAGACCGGTCACGTGCGCGTCGCCCAGGGCGAGCGGAGGCGTACATGAACCCGCGCCTGCTCGAGTACTACAACCAGGAATTGCAACACATCCGCGAAAGCGCCGCGGAGTTCGCCGAGGAGTTCCCGAAGATCGCCGGGCGCCTGTCGCTGTCCGGCTTCGAGTGCGCCGACCCCTACGTCGAGCGCCTGCTGGAAGGCTTCGCCTATCTCACCGCGCGGGTCCAGCTGAAGCTCGACGCGGAGTACCCGACCTTCACCCACAACCTGCTGGAAATCGCCTACCCGCACTACCTGGCGCCGACTCCGTCGATGACCGTGGTGCAGCTGCGCCCGGACCCCAACGAAGGCGCCCTGAGCAGCGGCTTCAGCGTCGAGCGCGGGGCCTCCCTGCGCGGCCAGCTCGGCCCCGACGACCAGACCGCCTGCGAATACCGCACCGCCCACCCGGTGACCCTGTGGCCGCTGGAAGTGGCCCAGGCCGACTACTTCGGCAATCCCGCCGCGGTGCTCGGCCGCCTCGCCGCCAGCGAGCCGCGGGCCAAGGCCGGCCTGCGCATCCGCCTGCGCAGCGGTGCCGGCATCCCGTTCGACAGCCTGTCGCTGGACGCCCTGCCGCTCTACCTGCACGGTGCCGACGAACAACCCTACCGCCTCTACGAACAATTGCTCGGCAACGCCTGCGCGGCGTTCGTCCGCGCCCCGGACAACGCCTGGGTCGAACGCCTGCCGACGAGCAGCCTGCGCGCGCGTGGCTTCGACGACGAGGACGCGCTGCTGCCGGTGGTGCCGCGGGCGTTCCAGGGCTACCGCCTGCTGCAGGAATACTTCGCCCTGCCGGCGCGCTTCCTGTTCGTCGAGTTCTCCGGCCTGAACCGCGCCCTGCGTCGATGCCACGGCGAGGAGCTGGAACTGGTCGTGCTGTTCGGCAAGCACGACCAGCGCCTGGAGGGCACGGTGGACGCGGAGCAACTGGTGCCGTTCTGCACCCCGGCGATCAACCTGTTCCCGCGCCGCTGCGACCGCATCCACCTGTCCGACCGGGTCAACGAGCATCATGTGATCGTCGACCGCACCCGTCCGCTGGATTTCGAGGTGCATTCGCTGCAACAGGTGAGCGGCCACGGCAGCGGTCCGGAGCAACCCTTCCAACCGTTCTACGCGGTGCGCGACCCGGCGCGCTACGGCCGCGAGCAGGCCTACTTCAGCGTGCGCCGCGAACCGCGCGTGCTGTCCAGCAAGCAGCGGCGCAAGGGCCCGCGCTCGACCTACGTCGGCAGCGAGACCTTCGTCGCCCTGGTCGACGCCAACCAGGCGCCCTATCGCCACGACCTGCGCCAGCTCGGCATCGCCGCGCTGTGCACCAACCGCGACCTGCCGCTGTTCATGCCGATCGGCGCGCACAAGAGCGACTTCACCCTGGAGGACAGCGCCCCGGTCATGCAGGTGCGCTGCCTCGCCGGACCGAGCCGGCCGCGCGCCAGCCGTGCCCACGATGCCAGCGCCTGGCGGCTGATCAGCCAACTATCGCTGAACTACCTGTCGCTGGCCGAGCGCGGCCAGGGCGCCGCCGCCCTGCGCGAGCTGCTGCGGCTCTACGGCGACAGCGGCGATCCGGCGCTGCAACTGCAGATCGAGGGCCTGCGCGAGGTCAGCAGCAAGCCTTGCACGCGGCGCCTGCCGATGCCCGGGCCGATCGTCTTCGGCCGTGGCCTGGAGATCACCCTGGACTTCGACGAGAACGCGTTCCGCGGCACCGGGGTGTTCCTCCTCGGCGCCGTGTTCGAGCGCTTCCTGGCACGCTACGTGTCGATCAACAGCTTTACCGAGACGGTGCTGCGCACCGGCGAACGGGGCGAGGTGATGAGATGGCAGGCGAAGCCGGGCAGCCGTCCGAACCTCTGAACCTGCTCGCCGGGATGGCGGCGGCGCCCTGGGATTACGACTTCTTCCAGGCGCTGCGGCGCATCGAGTGCGAGTCGCCGCAACTGCCGCGCCTCGGTCATTCGGTGCGGCTGGCGGACGACCCGCTGCGTCTCGGGCAGAAGCCCGACTGCACCTTCGCGCCCTCGACCCTGGCCTCGGTGAGCCAGGCCGGCACCGCTGCGGTGCCGCGCCTGGACCAGTTCTTCTTCGGCCTCACCGGCCCCAACGGGCCGCTGCCGCTGCACCTCACCGAATACGCCCGAGAACGCCAGCGCAACGTCAACGACGCGACCTTCAAGCGCTTCATGGACGTCTTCCACCACCGCCTGCTGACCCTGTTCTACCGGGCCTGGGCCGAGGCGCGGCCGGAGATCAGCCACGACCGGATCGACGACGACTACTGGTCGGCGCGTCTCGCCGCGCTCTCCGGGCGCGGCATGCCGAGCCTGCGGGGGCGCGAGCCGCTGGCGGATACCGCACGCTACTACTACACCGGCCACCTCGCCGCGCAGACCCGCTACCCGGACGGCCTGCGGGTAATCCTCGCGGAGTATTTCGAGGTCCCGGTGGCGGTCGAGGAATACGTCGGCCAGTGGCTGGAGTTGCCCGAGCGCAGCCGCCTCGGCGTCGACTCGACGAGCCTGGGCATGGACGTCTGCCTGGGCACCCACGTCTGGGACCGCCAGCACAAGTTCCGCCTGCGCCTGGGGCCGCTGGACCTCGATCAATACCAGCGCTTCCTGCCCGACGGCGACCACTTCGTCGAGCTGGCCGCCTGGGTCGCCGAATACCTGGGCGAGGAGCTGGACTGGGACGTCAACCTGGTCCTGCAACGCCACGAAGTACCCCCGCTGGGCCTGCAGGGCGGCGGGCGGCTCGGTTTCAACACCTGGCTGGGCGATCCCGGCCAGGACGCCAGGGATCTACTGCTGGCCCGCCAGTACGCCACTGCGCGGCCGCACGAGCACAAGGAGAAGGAACATGAGTGAGATCAGTCGCGTTGCGCTGTTCGGCAAGCTGAACAGCCTGGCCTACAAGGCCATCGAGGCCGCCACGGTATTCTGCAAGCTGCGCGGCAATCCCTATGTCGAGCTGGTGCACTGGTTCCACCAGATCCTCCAGTTGCCGGACTCGGACCTGCACCAGATCGTCCGCCAGTCCGGGATCGACCCGGCGCGCCTGGCCAAGGACCTGACCGAGGCCCTCGACCGCCTGCCGCGCGGCTCGACCTCGATCACCGACCTGTCCTCCCATGTCGAGGAAGCGGTGGAGCGCGGCTGGGTCTACGGCAGCCTGATGTTCGGCGAGAGCCAGGTGCGCACCGGCTACCTGGTGATCGGCCTCCTCAAGACGCCGAGCCTGCGCCATGCCCTCACCGGGCTGTCGGCGGAATTCGCCAAGCTCAAGGTCGAGGCGCTCACCGAGCGCTTCGACGAGTACGTCGGCGCCTCGCCGGAGAACGGCCTGTCGGCCAGCGACGGCTTCAACGCCGGCGCCGCCCCGGGCGAGGCCAGCGGCGCCCTGGCGCCGAGCGCGATGGGCAAGCAGGAGGCGCTCAAGCGCTTTACCGTGGACCTCACCGAGCAGGCCCGCAGCGGCAAGCTCGACCCCATCGTCGGGCGTGACGAGGAGATCCGCCAGTTGGTGGACATCCTCATGCGCCGCCGGCAGAACAACCCGATCCTCACCGGCGAGGCCGGCGTCGGCAAGACCGCGGTGGTGGAAGGCTTCGCCCTGCGCATCGTCGCCGGCGACGTCCCGCCGGCGCTGAAGGACGTCGAACTGCGCGCCCTCGACGTCGGCCTGCTGCAGGCCGGGGCGAGCATGAAGGGCGAGTTCGAGCAGCGCCTGCGCCAGGTGATCGAAGACGTGCAGAGTTCCGAGAAGCCGATCATCCTGTTCATCGACGAAGCCCACACCCTGGTCGGCGCCGGTGGCGCGGCCGGAACCGGCGACGCCGCCAACCTGCTCAAGCCGGCCCTGGCGCGCGGCACCCTGCGCACCGTGGCGGCGACCACCTGGGCCGAGTACAAGAAGCACATCGAGAAGGACCCGGCGCTGACCCGGCGTTTCCAGGTGGTGCAGGTGGACGAGCCGTCCGAGCACAAGGCCATCCTGATGATGCGCGGTGTCGCGTCGACCATGGAGAAGCACCACAAGGTGCAGATCCTCGACGAGGCGCTGGAGGCGGCGGTCCGGCTGTCGCACCGCTACATCCCGGCGCGCCAGCTGCCGGACAAGTCGGTGAGCCTGCTGGATACCGCCTGCGCGCGCACCGCCATCAGCCTGCACGCGGTGCCGGCCGAGGTCGACGATAGCCGCCGGCGCATCGAGGCGCTGGAAACCGAGCTGGCGATCATCCGCCGCGAGAGCGCCATCGGCGTCGCCACCGCCGAACGCCAGCGCAACGCCGAGACCCTGCTGGCCGAGGAGCGCGAGCGCCTGGCCGCCCTGGAGCAGCGCTGGGCCGAGGAAAAACGCCTGGTCGACGAACTGCTGGAGACCCGCGCCCGTCTGCGTGCCGCCGCCGAAGCGGTGGACGCCGGCGGCGTGCCGCTGGGCGAAGGCGAGGCGCGTCTCGACGAGGAACAGCGCCAGGCGCTGCATGCGCGGCTGGCGGAGCTGCAGGCGCAACTGAGCGCGTTGCAGGGCGAAGAGCCGCTGATCCTGCCGACCGTGGACTACCAGGCGGTGGCCTCGGTGGTCGCCGACTGGACCGGCATCCCGGTCGGCCGCATGGCGCGCAACGAGATCGAGACCGTGCTCAACCTCGACCGGCACCTGAAGAAGCGCATCATCGGCCAGGACCACGCGCTGGAGATGATCGCCAAGCGCATCCAGACTTCCCGCGCCGGCCTCGACAACCCGAGCAAGCCGATCGGCGTGTTCATGCTCGCCGGCACCTCCGGGGTGGGCAAGACCGAGACCGCGCTGGCCTTGGCCGAGGCCATGTACGGCGGCGAGCAGAATGTCATCACCATCAACATGAGCGAGTTCCAGGAAGCCCACACCGTCTCCACCCTCAAGGGCGCCCCGCCCGGCTACATCGGCTACGGCGAGGGTGGCGTGCTGACCGAGGCGGTGCGTCGCAAGCCCTACAGCGTGGTGCTGCTGGATGAAGTGGAGAAGGCCCACCCGGATGTCCACGAGATCTTCTTCCAGGTCTTCGACAAGGGCGTGATGGAGGACGGCGAAGGCCGGGTGATCGACTTCAAGAACACCCTGATCCTGCTCACCACCAACGCCGGCACCGAGATGATCGCCAGCCTCTGCGCCGATCCGGAACTGATGCCCGAGCCGGAAGCCATCGCCAAGTCGCTGCGCGAACCGCTGCTGAAGATCTTCCCGCCGGCGCTGCTCGGCCGCCTGGTGACCATCCCCTACTACCCGCTCAGCGACGACATGCTCAAGGCCATTTCGCGCCTGCAACTGGGGCGGATCAAGAAGCGCGTGGAGGCGACCCACAAGGTGCCGTTCGAGTTCGACGAGGGCGTCGTCGAGCTGATCGTCTCGCGCTGCACCGAGACCGAGAGCGGCGGCCGGATGATCGACGCGATCCTCACCAACACGCTGTTGCCGGACATGAGCCGCGAGTTCCTCACCCGCATGCTCGAAGGCAAGCCGTTGGCCGGGGTACGTATCAGTAGCCGCGACAACCAGTTCCACTACGACTTCGCCGAGGCCGAGTGACAACCGGCGACACGCAGAGCAGTAGAAGGAACCGTCGATGGGATTGATGCAACTGACCCGCCTGGTCCAGGTGGATTGCCCGCTGGGGCCGGACGTGCTGCTGTTGCAGCGCATGGAGGGACGCGAGGAACTGGGACGGCTGTTCGCCTACGAGCTGCACCTGGTCTCGGAAAACCCCAACCTGCCGCTGGAGCAGTTGCTCGGCAAGCCGATGAGCCTGTCGCTGGAGCTGCCCGGCGGCAGCCGGCGCTTCTTTCACGGCATCGTCGCGCGCTGTAGCCAGGTGGCCGGGCACGGCCAGTTCGCCGGCTACCAGGCCACCCTGCGGCCCTGGCCGTGGCTGCTGACGCGCACCTCGGACTGCCGCATCTTCCAGAACCAGAGCGTGCCGGAGATCATCAAGCAGGTGTTCCGCGACCTCGGCTTTTCCGATTTCGAGGATGCCCTCACGCGCCCCTACCGCGAGTGGGAATACTGCGTGCAGTACCGCGAGACCAGCTTCGACTTCATCAGCCGGCTGATGGAACAGGAGGGCATCTACTACTGGTTCCGCCATGAGCAGAAGCGCCACATCCTGGTGCTCTCCGACGCCTACGGCGCGCATCGCAGCCCGGGTGGCTACGCCAGCGTGCCGTACTACCCGCCGACCCTCGGCCATCGCGAGCGCGACCACTTCTTCGACTGGCAGATGGCACGCGAGGTCCAGCCCGGTTCGCTGACCCTCAACGACTACGACTTCCAGCGCCCCGGCGCGCGCCTGGAGGTGCGTTCGAACATCGCCCGGCCGCACGCGGCGGCCGACTACCCGCTGTACGACTATCCCGGCGAATACGTGCAGAGCCAGGACGGCGAGCAGTACGCGCGCAACCGCATCGAGGCGATCCAGGCGCAGCACGAGCGCGTGCGCCTGCGCGGCGTGGTGCGCGGGATCGGCGCCGGGCACCTGTTCCGCCTGAGCGGCTATCCGCGCGATGACCAGAACCGCGAGTACCTGGTGGTCGGCGCCGAATACCGGGTGGTCCAGGAACTCTACGAAACCGGCAGCGGCGGCGCCGGCTCGCAGTTCGAGAGCGAGCTGGACTGCATCGACGCCAGCCAGTCGTTCCGTCTCCTGCCGCAGACTCCGGTACCGGTGGTGCGGGGTCCGCAGACCGCGGTGGTGGTCGGACCCAAGGGCGAGGAGATCTGGACCGACCAGTACGGCCGGGTCAAGGTGCACTTCCACTGGGATCGCCACGACCAGTCGAACGAGAACAGCTCCTGCTGGATTCGCGTGTCCCAGGCCTGGGCCGGGAAGAACTGGGGTTCGATGCAGATCCCGCGGATCGGCCAGGAAGTGATCGTCAGCTTCCTCGAAGGCGACCCGGACCGGCCGATCATCACCGGGCGGGTCTACAACGCCGAGCAGACGGTGCCCTACGAGCTGCCGGCGAACGCCACCCAGAGCGGGATGAAGAGCCGTTCGAGCAAGGGCGGCACGCCGGCCAACTTCAACGAGATCCGCATGGAGGACAAGAAGGGCGCCGAGCAGTTATACATCCACGCCGAGCGCAACCAGGACAACCTGGTCGAGAACGATGCCTCGCTGTCGGTCGGCCACGACCGCAACAAGAGCATCGGCCACGACGAGCTGGCGCGCATCGGCAACAACCGCACCCGCGCGGTGAAGCTCAACGACACCCTGTTGGTGGGCGGGGCGAAGAGCGACAGCGTCACCGGCACCTACCTGATCGAGGCCGGCGCGCAGATCCGCCTGGTCTGCGGCAAGAGCGTGGTGGAGTTCAACGCCGACGGCACCATCAATATCTCCGGCAGCGCCTTCAACCTCTACGCCAGCGGCAACGGCAACATCGACACCGGCGGCCGCCTCGACCTCAATTCCGGCGGCGCCAGCGAGGTCGACGCCAAGGGCAACGGCGTGCAGGGCACCATCGACGGCCAGGTACAGGCGATGTTTCCGCCGCCGGCGAAGGGCTGAGGCGGCGGCATCCTGGCTGCCCGCCCTTGGGCAGGACGCCGCGGGAGCCTTGACGATTCGCACATGTCCTCGCCAGGCAGAAGCGGCGGTCGCTCAAGACCGATGGTGTTGCGCTCAGGGCAGATCGACCTTCAGGCCGCGGCCAGTGCGTATGCCGACGTAGAATGCGTCCTTGAGGGCCCTGGCGAGTTCCGGGTCGGTCTCCTCGAACTCTTTCCCGGCGATGCCGCCGAAGCTCAGCCGGTGCAACGCGGAACGGTCCAGGCTGCGGTCGAGCAGCACGGCTTTCAGGTACAGCAACTGCTTTTCCACGGAGAGCAGCATCCCGCATTGCGGATGCCGGGCCAGCCGCTCGGCGACCAGCGCCAGGGCGCGTTCGACATAGTTCACGGGGGACATGGCTGCGCCGCTTCAGCCCTTGGGAAAGCCCGTCTCGTACTCCTCGCGGGTGATTTCCCGGCCGAAACGCAGCGCATCGTTGAACAGGCGGTTGTCGTGCTCAACCGGCTCGGGGGATTCGGCTTCGCCGTAGAAGCGCACGTGGATCGTGCCCTGCCGATGGTCCCAGCGGTAGGTGACGTCTTCGAAGTCGTAGTCGATGTAGATATCGCGCCTGGCGAACGCTTCGCCCTTTTCAATTGCCATTGCCTTTCCTCACTGCGTCGTAGTACGCCCGGCTCTTCTCGGCGATGGCCTGGGCCTCCGGGGACTTCGGATCCAGTACCCGCCAGTCCTCATAGTACTTGTGGCCCTGCCCTCCGGGTACGCCGGCCTTGGCCGCCACCGCGTCGTAGGTGTCGTTGCCGAGGAGGATGCGAGCCATGTCCTCCGACTCCTTGGCGTAGATCATCTCCGGCGAGTTGACCTGGATCTCGCCGGGTATCCCGGCCTTGGTGTTCATCGTCGAGTTCACCCCGCTGTAGCCGAGCGGGTCGGCGTTGCCGTCGATCACCTTGACCTTGGCGCCGCGGTTGGCCAGCTCGGCGGCAACGGTGTTCACCTTGTCGCCTTCGACGATGATGGTGTTGCGGGCCAGGTCCTTGATCTTGGTCGGATCGCCCTTGTAGTCGTTGTTGATCTTCTGCATGGCGCGTTCGCGCGACTTGATCGGTGCCTTGGCGACCCTGCCGCCGTGCTTAGCCGCCAGTCCGTCGGCCACCGCGTCGATCTCGGCCTTGGCTGCCGGCGCCTTGCCATAGACCTTCTCGAAGCCTTTCGGCACCTGGGTCTTCGGCGCGCCCTTGGGTGCGTTGCCGAGCCGTGCCATCTTCGGTCCGAAGCCCAGCAGCGCCATGCCGGCCACGCCCTGGAACAGGTCGCGGTAGCCGGGACCGAGGCGGTCGCCGAGGTCGCCGAGCAGGGCCATGCCGCCCATCATCAGCCCGCCGATGGCGACCACTCCAACCAGCGCCGCGACCCCGGCCATCGCCGCCAGCAGCAGGCCGCCGGCAAGGGCCGCCAGGCCCAGCGCCTCGAGGCCGGTGTGCAGCCATTCCTCCAGATCGAGGACGAAGGCCACCCGCTCGGTGGGGCCGCCGATGAAGGTGTTCTGGCTGCCGGTCTTGATGTGCGCGCCGCAGACCATCTTGCTCTGCAGGCGCGCCGCCGGCTTGCCGTTGATGTACACGGTGGCGCTGCCTTCGGCGATCAGCACCGGGAACGGCCACAGCGGATGGTTCAGCGGCAGGCCGCTGCAGGTGGCGGAGACGTCGTCGCCGGCGCGCATCGCGTTGCGACTGTTCACGTACACGTTGAAGCTGCCGCGTATGAGCACCCCGGTGGTCGGCTCGGGTAGCTCGAAGATGGTGGTCAGGCCCTTGACGATCTGGAACATCGACAGCCCGCCGGCGGCGATCGAACCGGCCAGGATCACCGCGGCCAGGCCGCCGGTGGCGGCGGTGGCGGCGACCACGGCGGCGCCGATCAGGGCTCCGGCCACGGCTCCGGCGACCATCGCGGCGACACCGAAACCGTGGGCTATCTCATCGCCCAGTCGGGCGGCGGCTTGCGCATCCATGCGTCGGTACTCGGATCAGCTAGGGGTCGGGCGCGGGACCAGGGTCTGCATCGCCTGCTTCCAGGCCGGCTCGTGGTGCGGCAGGTCACCCGGGGTGGTGGTCAGGGTGGTGATCAGCACCGCCGGGCGGCGCTCGATGAACACCTGGCGCAGCATCAGGTCGCGGCCCTCGCGCTGCCACTGGTAGTCGAGGAGCACGGCGGCGTGGCCGTGGATGTTGATGTCCCAGCGCTTGTGCAGCTTGAAGCCGGGCAATTGCTTCTCGGCATTCTCCAGTTGGCGGGCGACATAGTCGGCGAACGGCGCGTCGCCCTGGCTGGCGTCGCGGCTGATGACGAAACTGGCTTCGCGGGCGGGGCCGCTGGCGGGGAGCTTGAAGATGTTGATGCTCTGGTCCTGCCAGGCATCGGGAATCTCGAGATCGGCTTCGTGGAGGCGATAGAGCGTCACTGTGTTAACCCCTTCCCTAGGATTCTGAGTGAGTCATTGCTGGACAAAAGCTTTACGGAATGTTGCTCGCGAATCAAGGCTTTCCTGGCCCGAAGCGGCCTTTCGTGATGGCCTTCTGCCTGTTCACCGTCGGTCGGGGCGCTCGTCGGAATCTGTGTCACGCATCTCCCCTTCCTACCGCATCCGCGCCTATGCTGCTTGGGTGGTGCCGCTCCAACGGCGCCAGTGATGGACGTGGATCAAGGATGATTTCATGGCACTTGCGCAACAGACCCGCCTGGTCCGGGTCGACAGTCCGCTCGGCGCGGAGGTCCTGCAATTGCAGCGAATGGAGGGTCGCGAAGAGCTCGGCCGGCCGTTCGCCTACGAGCTGGAACTGATCTCGGAAAACCCCGACCTGCCACTCGACGGGCTGCTGGGCAAGCCGGCCAGCCTGGCGCTGGAACTGCACGACGGCAGCCGGCGGCATTTCCACGGCATCGTCGCCGCTTGCAGCCAGGGATCCGGCAACGGCCAGTTCGCCAGCTACCAGGTCACCCTGCGCCCCTGGCTGTGGCTGCTGACGCGCACCTCCGACTGCCGCATCTTCCAGAACCAGAAGGTCCCGGACATCATCAAGCAGGTGTTCCGCGACCTCGGCTTCTCCGACTTCGAGGACGCCCTGAGCCGCTCCTACCGCGAGTGGGAATACTGCGTGCAGTACCGCGAGACCAGTTTCGACTTCGTCAGCCGGCTGATGGAGCAGGAAGGCATCTACTACTGGTTCCGCCACGAGCGGAATCGGCACATCCTGGTTCTATCCGACGCCTATGGCGCGCACCAGAGCCCGCCGAACTACGCCAGCGTGCCCTACTACCCGCCGATCCTGGAACAGCGCGAGCGCGACCATTTCTACGACTGGCACATGGCGCGCGAGGTGCAGTCCGGCTCACTGAGCCTCAACGACTACGACTTCCAGCGTCCCGGCGCGCGCCTGGAGGTGCGTTCGAACATCGCCCGCTCGCACGCGGCGGCCGACTACCCGCTGTACGACTACCCTGGCGAATACGTACAGAGCCAGGACGGCGAGCAGTACGCGCGGACCCGTATCGAAGCCTTGCAGGCGCGCTACGAACGGGTGCGCCTGCGCGGCCGCGCCCGCGGCCTGGGTTCGGGCCACCTGTTCAAGCTCAGCGGCTACCCGCGCGAGGACCAGAACCGCGAGTACCTGGTGGTCGGCGCCGATTACCGGGTGGTCCAGGAACTCTACGAGACCGGCGGCGGCGGGGTGGGCGCGCAGTTCGAAAGCGAGCTGGACTGCATCGATGCCGGCCAGGCCTACCGCCCCTTGCCGACCACTCCGCTGCCGATCGTCCGTGGCCCGCAGACTGCGGTGGTGGTCGGGCCCAAGGGCGAGGAGATCTGGACCGACCAGTATGGCCGGGTCAAGGTGCATTTCCACTGGGACCGCCACGACCAGTCCAACGAGAACAGCTCCTGCTG
>NZ_SCND01000074.1:0-20532 GCF_005503585.1 Pseudomonas sp. 2VD | reverse complement strand
GCGCTGCACTGGCTCTCGGGCACGCCGCATCCATTGGCGAGCGTGGCGCCATCGTTCGTCATCGGCTGGCTCTACTTCGCCCTCTGGGCGCGCCGCCGCCCGGGCCGCCGGCAAACCAGCCGCGCCTAGCCGGCGCCCCCGCTCGAGCCGCTCCCCGTCGGCGGGATCGGCCCGTATACTCGGAGCCTTCCTATCCGCCCAAGGACGCGCCATCGCCATGCTGGAGATTCTCGGAAAGGCCTCTTCGATCAACGTGCGCAAGGTGCTCTGGACCTGCGCCGAACTGGACCTGCCCTACCGCCGCGAAGACTGGGGCAGCGGCTTCCGCGACACCCACGCGGCGGAGTTCCTCGCCCTCAACCCGAACGCCATGGTGCCGGTGCTGCGCGACGGCGAACTGGTGCTCTGGGAATCCAACAGCATCATCCGCTACCTGGCCAACCGCTATGCCGGCGAACGCCTCTATCCGCAGCAGGCGGCGCCGCGCGCGCGGGTCGACCAGTGGCTGGACTGGCAGGCCTCCGACCTCAACCGCTCGTGGAGCTATGCCTTCATGAGCCTGGTCCGGCAGTCGCCGGCGCACCGCGACGCGGCCCAGGTGGAGGCTTCGTTGCGCGGCTGGACGGGCTTCATGGAAATCCTCGAGGGACAACTGCTACGCACCGGCGCCTATGTCGCCGGCGAGACCTTCAGCCTGGCCGACATCGCCATCGGCCTGTCGGTCAACCGCTGGTACGAGACGCCGTTCGAGCATCCGTCGCTGCCAGCGGTGCGCGCCTATTACGAGCGCCTCGGCGCCCGTCCCGGCTTCCTCGCCCACGGCCGCAACGGCGTACCCTGAGCGAGGCGCGCGATCACTGGCCGAGCGCCTTGTTCAGGCGCTGCGCCAGGGCGGTGGTGTTGGCGCCGGCGGTATCCAGCAGCAGGTAGTCGTAGTCGGACTTGGCCACCGGGGCGATGCGATATTGCAGGACGCCCTCGACCACCTGCTGGCCGGCCGGCACGCTGAGGGTGCCGACACAGGACAGCACGCCGCTGTCGGGATCCTTCTCGAGGATCGCCACGTCGCGCAGCGCGCTGTCCTTGAACTCCGGCGAGCGCTCGGTGATCGCGCCCTGGAGGAAGATCCGCATCAGTTGGTCCTTCACGTCCGGCGAGGCACAGGCCTCGGCCTCCTTCTTCGCGCAGGCGCTCAACAGCAGCGCGGCGCCCAATACAGCGAGCACGGGTAGCTTCATCATCCCCTCGGGGGTCGGTTGGTGATGCGCAGTTGGACTGCGCCGCCGGCGAATGATTCCCAGGCCCCGCGCGGCGCCTGCCGCAGCCAGCACTGGCCAGCCGGCGCGTCTGCCAGTAGTCTGTCCGCCGCGCTGGCGACGCCGGCCCCACGCCAACTGGAGCAAGACATGTACCGAGACACCGTGACCCTCACCGTCAGCGCCGAGCAACGCGGCCGCGAAAGCGAGGCCGTGGACAACCCGAACGTCGCCATCGGCCTGGAAAGCGTCGAGCCGGGCGTGCTCAAGCTGCGCTTCGAAGGCCAGTTGGACGCCCCGGAGAACGCTACCCACATCTGCTTCAGCCTGACCATCGGCCTCACCTACTACGGCCCGATCCTCGACGGCGCGGCCAGCGAGAACGGCGGCTGGATGACCTTCGAGAGCGACATGCTCGACCCGGCGCAACTGGCCTGATCGACTCTCCTTCGCAGCCATCCACCATGCGGAAGGCTGCGAAGTGGCACTTTGACACCCATCCCCCGGCGGTCTATAGACAGTTGCAGAACAGACACGGAAGTGGTGGTTCAGCATGTCAACGTCTTCGACAGTTCGCCCCACGACGAGCCTTTCCGGGATATCCCAGGCCCGCTTCCAGGGGACCCTGACACACGCCTCCCCAGCCTTTCGCGGGACGACTTCTCCGCCTGCGCTCTCCCATCCCCCATGACAGCACCCGGCCGGCGACACGGGCACCGACAGCGCCAGAGCGTACCGACCGGCCTGCGTAACGGGTAGCGACCGGTCGAGTTCTGGCGCGCCGGAAAAGAATCTCCACGCGGGAATCGTCATGAAAATACTCGCCCTTCTCGCAGCCTGCCTGCTGGCAGGCTGCGCCGCCAACGCCCCGCTGCGCGATGACAGCGAATCGACCTGCGCCGACATGCGGCCTTGCAGCGACAGCTACTACGAACGCCATCCGAACTACGAGATCGGCTTCGTCGAATACAGCGAGCGCGGCAACGACTTCGCGCCTGCCAGAACGCAACGCCTGATCGACCAGCTAAAGCGCTACTCCGCCCGGGGGGACATCGCCATGGTGGTGTTCATTCACGGTTGGAAGCACAACGCGGGACGGGACGACGGCAACGTCGCCAGCTTCAACAAGGCACTCGCCAATCTCGCCTCCTCCGGGGTGCTGGGCAAACGCAGGCTGGTCGGCCTCTATGTTGGCTGGCGGGGCAAGTCGATGCATGGGCCACAGCTTCGGCGGCGCAATCACCCTCGGCGCACTTCACGACCCGTTGCTCGAACGCCTGCTGGCTCTCCAGGACGGTCAGCGGATACGCGCCTTCGGCGACGCGGTAATCATGCTGAATCCGGCGATAGAGGCCAATCAGGGCCTGCTGCTCAAGGAGAACAGCCTCAAGGTCGGCGCCCTGGGAACCCAGCCGCCGCCGCTGCTGTACGTCATCAGTTCGCACGGCGACAGCGCCACCCACTTCGCCTTCCCGCTCGGCCAATGGGTCGGCGTCAACCTCACCTGGAGCCAGGTGGACCTGGACAGGACCTACAACGGAACCCGCTATCGCCTCCGGGAAGAAGACCTGGATACCACCGCCCTCGGCAACTACAGCCTGTATCGGACCGCCCTGCTGATCGACCGCGAGTGCCCGCTGCCGGATGGCAGCGACAACTGCGCGCCAAGACCGCCCGAACCACGGGTGATCGACGACACCGATATCGGCAAATGGCGCTTCAGGAGCTTCTGCAGCGCGGACGGCGGCAACGCCGATCCGGCGCTGCCGCGCATGCCCTGCTACAGCAACGAGCCGGTCAACTTCATCTACACCTCGCAGTCCTTCATCGCCGACCACAACGATATCTTCAACGACCAGGTGATCGCCTTCATGGCCACCGCCGTCAGCAAGGCCATCTACGAACGTACGGCTGGCGCCTCCTACTACCGGGAGTGCCACGACCCGGTGCGGAAGAACTTCTCGTTCGGCAAGTGCTTCGACTTCCATTACCTCAAAGCCACGGCCATGCACCGGCGGCTGCAACGGCAGCTCTCGGAACCCGGCACCCGCAGCGAACAGGACGTCCTCTATGAAAACCCTCTCTAGCCTGCTCCTGATCGGCTTCGCCGTCGTTCTGCTCGCCCCGCGGATGGCGCCCGCCGCCAGCGCCGCCGAAGACAAGGCCACCTATTGCGGCTCCGGCTTCACCCAGTATCTGGTTCCGGACGACGTCGCGGGCTGCTCGCTCAGCGAGGCCTGCCGCCTGCACGATATCTGCTACGGCCGCTGCGACAAGGACGGCGACCTCTACGGCAGCGCCTACTGCGCGCAAAGCGAAAAGTCCGAAGCCCGCAACATGAGCAAGCAGCAGTGCGACGCCAGGCTGCAGGCCGACATCGCCGCACAGAACGGCAACAGCCGCCTGTGCCGCGCGGTGGGAGGCGTCTACCGGGTATTCGTGAAGCACCTGGGGCAAGGTCCGTTCAATGGCCGGGAGGCACTGGACATCTACCTGAAGGTCATGCAATCGGCGCCCAGCGCAGCCGACGCCGACGCCCGCCTCGAAGCCATCCATCAGCTACAGAAGCAGGGCCTGACCAACGCCAAGGAAATCCGTTACGACGCCGAGCGTATCGTCATCCCACTCAACAGGCCCGTGGAATCGCCGTTG
This sequence comes from Pseudomonas sp. 2VD, assembly GCF_005503585.1. Lineage (NCBI taxonomy): Bacteria > Pseudomonadati > Pseudomonadota > Gammaproteobacteria > Pseudomonadales > Pseudomonadaceae > Pseudomonas > Pseudomonas sp. 2VD. Next base: position 16,624 of record NZ_SCND01000074.1, on the reverse strand, counting down.
ACCAACGGCTCGGACACTCTCGTCCTGCCGCGCAACCTCGACCGGGAACGGCTGCGCCAGCTGGACCAGCGGCTCATCCGCCAATGAGCCTCAGAATAGTGCCATCTGCCGGTCGACCAAAGTGGCGAAATCATCGCCGACGAACGGCAGGATGGCGTCGGCCACCGGCTGCAACTGCTTGCCCACGTAGTGCTCGTAGTCGATGGCCGCACGCCGCGCCTCGAGCGGCTCGGGACCGGCGACGCTGATCACGTAGCTGATCCAGCCGCCGCTCTGGTACTGCCGCGGGCGCCCGCGCTCGAGGTTGTAGTCGTCGGCGATGCGCGCCGCGCGCACATGCGGCGGCACGTTGCGCTGGTAATCGTCGAGGCGCCGGCGCAGGCGCTTGCGGTAGACCAGCAGGTCGTCCAGCTCGCCGGCCAGGGTCCGTCGTACGTAATCGCGCACGTAGTCCTGGTAGGGCTGGCGATTGAAGATGCGCAGGTAGAGTTCCTGCTGGAAGCGCTGGGCCAGCGGCGACCAGTCGGTGCGCACGGTCTCCAGGCCCTTGAAGACCATCTCCTCGCCACCGTCGGCGCGGCGCACCAGGCCGGCGTAGCGTTTCTTGCTGCCCTCCTCGGCGCCGCGCACGGTGGGCATGAGAAAACGCCGGTAATGGGTCTCGAATTGCAGCTCGAGGGCGCTGTCGAGGCCGAATTCTTCTTTCAGGTGCTCGCGCCACCAGTCGTTGACCCGCGCCACCAGCGCCCGGCCGATGGCCGCGGCCTCCTCCTCGGCGCGGGGGCTGCCGAGCCAGACGAAGGTGGAGTCGGTATCGCCATAGATCACCGTATAGCCCTCGGCCTCGATCAGCTCGCGGGTACGGCGCATGATCCGATGCCCGCGCAGGGTGATGGACGAGGCCAGGCGCGGGTCGAAGAAGCGGCAGCCGCTGGAACCCAGCACCCCGTAGAAGGCGTTCATGATGATCTTCAACGCCTGCGAGAGCGGCTGGTTGCGTTCGCGCTTGGCCGCCTCGCGGCCCTCCCAGACCCGTGCGACGATGGCCGGCAGGCAATGCCGGGTACGCGAGAAGCGGGCGCCGCGAAAGCCTTCCACCGAGTGCTCGTCGTCCGGCTGGCGCAGGCCTTCCACCAGGCCGACCGGGTCGATCAGGAAGGTACGGATGATCGACGGATACAGGCTCTTGTAGTCGAGCACCAGCACCGATTCGTAGAGGCCCGGCCGCGAGTCCATGACGAAGCCGCCGGGACTGGCTTCCGGACGCTTCTCGCCGAGGTTCGGGGCGACGAAGCCGGCGCGGTGCATCAACGGCATGTACAGGTGGGTGAAGGCCGCCACCGAGCCGCCGCTGCGGTCCGCCGGCAGGCCGGTGACGGTGGCCCGTTCGAGGAGGAAGTCGAGCAGTTCGGTACGGGCGAAGATCCGCGTCACCAGTTCGCAGTCCTTCAGGTTGTAGTGCGCCAGGGCCGGCTTGTCCTCGGCGAACATGCGATCGATCTCGTCCATCCGCTGGTATGGATTGTCGATCGCCTTGCCTTCGCCGAGCAGGGTCCGGGCGACGTTCTCCAGGCTGAACGAGGGGAAGCTCCAGGTCGCCGAGCGCAGCGCCTCGATGCCATCGATGATCAGGCGGCCGGCCGCCGCGGCGAAAAAGTGGTTGTTGCGGCTGCCGTGCTCGCGCCAGCCCATTTCGTCGCCGCCACGCCCCAGGCGCAGCGGCACCTTCAGGCGCTGGGCATGCTCATGCAGGACGCGCAGGTCGAACTGCACCAGGTTCCAGCCGATGATGGCGTCGGGATCGTGCTCGGCCAGCCACTGGTTGAGACGTTCCAGCAGCCCGGCACGGCTGTCGCAATAGTCGAGGCGGAAATCCACGGCCGCGGCATCGCCGTTGGCCGGGCCGAGCATGTATACCTGGCGCTGGCCGCAGCCTTCCAGGGCGATGGAGTAGAGATCGCCGCGGGCGTTGGTCTCGATGTCCAGCGACACCAGGCGCAGGCGCGGGCGATAGTCCGGAGCCGGCTTCAGGCGCCGGGCGAGCAGGCTGCCGTCAGCCTCGACACTCGCCTCCAGGCTGACCGGCGCGGTGATGAAGCGCTCCATCAGGTAGCGCTCCGGCGGCCGGATATCGGCCTCGAACACCTCGACGCCGGCCTGGCGCAAGCGTTTCTCCAGATTCATCAGTTGGCGATGCTGCTGGCAGTACAGGCCGAGCACCGGCCGCTGCTGGAAGTCGCGCAGCGCCAGCGGCCGCAGCTCGGCGCCAGTCTCCCCGGCGAGCAGGGACTCGACGCGCCCGCGCTGCTCGGCGAGGACGAACGCCACCGACGGCTGCGGCGGCAGCCGCACCTGCCGCGGGCCCTGCTCGGTGGCCAGCCAGAACGCGACTTCCGTGCCGGCCGGCGTATCGCGCCAGTGCCGGGTCAGGACGAACCCTTGCAGTAACTCCACCATCGACCCCGAATCTCTCGCATCCGCCGATTCTATCCGGCCTGCCTTGGGAACGCTGGCATCTTCGGTCAGCCGGCAGCAGCCAGGCGCTTGTAGAAATAGGTGGTGGGACAGGGCGTGCCGTCCGGCATCAGGGCGTAGTCCGGGATTTCCCCGACCCGTGTCCAGCCGGTCTTCAGGTACAGCCGTTCGGCGGCGCTGCCGCTGACCGTGTCCAGCACCAGCAGGGACTTGCCGCAGGCCCGGGCGAGCCGGTCCAGCTCGCCCATCAGCGCCTCGCCGATGCCGCGCCGACGCGCACGCCGGTGCACCAGCATCTTCGCCACGTCGGCGCGGTGCGGCTGGTTCGGCGGTTGGTCGAGAAGCAGTTGCACGGTACCGACGATCCGCCCCTCCGCTTCCGCCACCAGCAGCAGGCGTTCGTCGCCCGCCACGCTCTCGCCGACGCCGCGCCAGAAGGCCAGCGCCCGCTCCCGCGGCAACGGCCACATGAAGCTGACCGAAGCCCCGCCTTCCACGCAGTCCAGCAGTACCTCGGCCAGTTCGTCCAGGCGCGCCAGGATCTCCTCGCCAGCCAGGCGGCGAATCGTCGGTTCGGTCATCGCGGGCAAGTTCCAATGCAAGGTCGAATTTCCAATATATTGGACAGTGACTATCATGGACGAGAAAAATCCGCCAGGGCCACCCATGGACATCGACGAACTGATTGCCCGACGCCTAGCCGCCCTGCGCAAGGAGCGCGAGCTGACCCTCGCCCAACTGGCCGAACGCTGCGCGGTGAGCAAGGCGATGATCTCGCGCATCGAGCGCAACCAAAGCAGCCCCACCGCCAGCGTCCTCGGCCGTCTCGCCAGCGGCCTGGGGGTCGCCCTCTCCGAGCTGCTCGGCGACACGCAGGCGCCGGCAGAACCGCTCTGCCGGCGCGCGCAGCAGGAAGTGTGGGAAGACCCGGCCAGCGGCTACCGCCGCCGCCAGGTCGGCGCTCGCGATCCGCGCAGCGGCTGCGAAATGGTGGAAGTGGAGATCCCGGCGAACGCCCGCCTCGACTATCCCCGCTGGGGCGGCCGGCCCTACCGGCAGCGCCTGTGGCTGGTCGAGGGTGCGCTGCGGGTGGATTACGGCGAGCAGTCGTTCCACCTGCAACGCGGCGACCGCCTGGACTTCGGCGTCGACCGCGCGGTGACCTTCGCCACCGCCGGGCAAGCCTGCCGCTACCTGCTGGTGATCCTCCACGACTAGTCGTGCGGCTTTTTCCGCCGGCGCTCCGGCGACCAGTCGAGGGCGCCGACCCGGTGCAGGTAGAACAGTCCGACCAGCAGCAGGGAGACGAACAGCGTCGCCTCGACGAAACCCGCCCAGCCATTCTCCCGCAGCGACACCGCCCAGAGGTAGAGGAACGGCATCTCGATGCCGAAGATCACGAACAGCATGGCGACCAACGCGTACTTGACCGAGAAGCGCAAGCGCGACGAGCCGGTGGAATCAACCCCCGACTCGAACGGCAGGTTCTTCGCCCGGCCATGCGACCGGCCGCCCAGCACCCGGCCCAATCCCAGCATGAGCAGGCAAAGGGCGAGCGCGCCGAAGAGGTAGGCGAGCAAGGCCCAGGTCGCGGGAGCGAAGGATGCGTACATGGTGGTCACCCCTCAGCCCTGGCGGGTCGCCAGCTTGAGAATGACGATGCCGGCCACGATCAGCCCCACCGCCAGCAGCCGCAACGGGCTCGGGCTTTCGCCGAAGAGCAGGATGCCCAGGGCGAAGGCGCCGACCGCACCGATGCCGACCCAGATGGTATAGGCCGTGCCGAGGGGCAGGGTTTTCATGGAAACGGCCAGCAGGCCGAAGCTGAGGATCATGAACAGCAGGGTGACCAGGCTCGGCCACAGGCGGGTGAAGCCGGCCGACTCCTTCATGGCCGTGGCCCAGACGATTTCGAAGACACCGGCGAGCAAGAGATAGATCCACGCCATTTTCAGCCTCTCTGCAGGGTCGTCCCCGCGCAATGAAAGAGGGAAAACGGGTCGTCCCGCTTCCGGCTGAAAGTGCGTGCCGCCCGGGCGGGCGTCAGTCACCGACGGCAGCGATCCTAGCGCGTTGCCGATGGCGGGGGAACGCCTGCGCCGACGGAGTTGTTTCGCCGCGTTTCCGCGCCGCGCCCGCCGGGACGCTCGGCAGGATTGATCTAGACTTTCGCAGGATCGTGCAAGGCGTCCGTTTCGTCCTTCGCGCACACTTCGCCCGATGCATCCCTGCCTGATAAGAGATAACGCCCTGCCCGGGCCTTTCCGTGGAGAATCAGCATGCCCACCTCGCTCGTCCTGAACGGCAAGAACGTCACCCTCGACGTCGATCCCAACATGCCCCTGCTCTGGGCCATCCGGGAAAGCGCCGGCCTGCACGGCACCAAGTTCGGCTGCGGCATGGCCCAGTGCGGCGCCTGCACCGTGCAGCTGGACGGCACCGCGGTACGTTCCTGCGTGCTGCCGGTCTCCGCGGTCGCCGGCAAGCGCGTCACCACCATCGAGGGTATCCAGAGCAAGCCCGGCAAGGCCGTGCAGGACGCCTGGGTCAAGCTCCAGGTACCGCAGTGCGGCTACTGCCAGTCCGGCCAGATCATGTCCGCCACCGCGCTGCTGGAGCAGAACGCCAGCCCCAGCGACGCCGACATCGATGCCGCGATGAACGGCAACATCTGCCGCTGCGCCGCCTATGTGCGGATCCGCGCCGCCATCCACGAAGCCGCCGACACCCTGAAGGCCTGACGCCATGAACAGCAAGATCGATCTGAGCAACGCCCTGCCCGGCTCGCGCCGCGGCTTCCTCAAAGGCGCCGCGGTGGTCGGCCTGACCATCGGCTTCCAGTGGAGCGGAGCCCGGCGCGCCCTCGCCGCGGCCCTGCCGGACGCCGGCTTCGCGCCCAACGCCTTCCTGCGGATCGCCCCGGACGACAGTGTCACGGTGATCGCCAAGCACGTGGAGATGGGCCAGGGCGCCTATACCGGTATCGCCACCATCGTCGCCGAGGAACTCGACGCGGACTGGAGCAAGGTCCGCGTGGAAAGCGCGCCCGCCGACGCCAAGCGCTACGCCAACCTGGCCTTCGGCACCATGCAGGGCACCGGCGGCAGTTCGGCGATGGCCAACTCCTGGATGCAATTGCGCGAGGCCGGGGCCAAGGCGCGCGCGATGCTGGTCGAGGCCGCCGCCCGCCAGTGGCAGGTACCAGCCGCCGAACTGCGTACCCGCGACGGCTTCGTCGAACATCCGGCCAGCCAGCGCAAGGCCAGCTACGGTTCGCTGGCCGCTGCGGCGGCGGAACTGCCGGTGCCGGAAAACGTGCAATTGAAGGATCCCAAGGACTTCCGCCTGATCGGTCACCAGGCGCCGCGCGTCGACGTTCCCGGCAAGACCGACGGCAGTGCGCAATTCACCCTCGACGTCAGCCTGCCCGGCATGCTGGTCGCCCTGCTCCAGCGCCCGCCGCTGTTCGGCGCCACGGTGAAATCGTTCGACGCCACGGCGACCAGGGCGATTCCGGGGGTGGTCGAGGTGGTCCAGGTGCCGCACGGCGTGGCGGTGGTCGCCAAGGGCTTCTGGGCGGCGAAGCAAGGCCGCGACGCGCTCAAGGTCGAGTGGGACGAGAGCAAGGCCGAGAAGCGTGGTTCCGAGGCGCTGATGGCGGAGTACCGCAAGCTCGCCGAGCAACCCGGCAAGCCCGCGCGCAGGGACGGCGACGCCGCCAAGGCGGTGGCCGGGGCGACCCGCAGGATCGCCGCCAGCTACGAGTTCCCGTTCCTTGCCCATGCGCCGATGGAGCCGCTGGACGCAGTGGTCAGGCTGACCGCCGACAGCTGCGAGATCTGGGCCGGCGACCAGTTCCAGACCGTCGACCAGGGCAACGCGGCGCGCACCGCCGGGCTGAAGCCGGAGCAGGTGAAGATCAATACGCTCTACGCCGGCGGCAGCTTCGGCCGGCGCGCCAACGCCTGGTCGGACTATATCGTCGAGGCGGTATCGATCGCCAAGGCGCTGGGCGCCAACGGCGTGCCGGTGAAGCTGCAATGGACCCGCGAGGACGACATCCACGGCGGCTTCTACCGGCCGATGTACTACCACCGGCTCGAAGCCGGGCTCGACGCCGACGGCAAGCTGGTCGGCTGGCAACATCGCATCGTCGGCCAGTCGATCCTGGAAGGCACGCCGTTCGCCGCGGTGATGGTCAAGGACGGCGTCGACGCCACCTCGGTGGAAGGCGCCGCCAACCTGCCCTATGCGGTGCCCAATGTCTCGGTCGAGCTGAGCACCACCCAGGTCGGCGTGCCGGTCCTGTGGTGGCGGGTGGTCGGCAGCTCGCACACGGTCTACGCGGTGGAGGCGTTCATCGACGAGGCCGCGCAGGCCGCCGGCAAGGACCCCTACCTGTTCCGCCGCGACCTGCTGGCAGAGCAGCCGCGCCTGCGCGGCGTGCTCGAACTGGCTGCGGAAAAGGCCGGCTGGGACCCGTCCAGGCCGCTGCCCGCCGGGCGCGGGCGCGGGATCGCGGTGACCGAGGCATTCAAGACCTTCGTCGCCCAGGTGGTCGAGGTCTCGGTGGACAAGGACGGCAAGCTGAAGGTCGAGCGGGTGGTCTGTGCGGTGGACTGCGGCATCCCGATCAACCCGGACGTGATCGCCGCGCAGATGGAGGGCGGCATCGGCTTCGGCCTCGGCGCGATCCTGCACAGCGCGATCACCCTGAAGGACGGCAAGGTCGAGCAGAACAACTTCGACGGCTACCAGGTGCTGCGGATCGCCGAGATGCCCAAGGTCGAAGTGCACATCGTGCCCTCCGGCGAAGCGCCCACCGGGGTCGGCGAACCCGGCGTGGCGCCCATCGGCCCGGCGCTGGCCAATGCGATCTTCGCCGCCACCGGGCAACGCCTGTACAACCTGCCCTTCCCCACCTCCTTCGCCAAGGCCTGAGCGAGACGCCCGCCGGCAGCTCCACGGCTGCCGGCGCGGCGCGGGCGGCCCTCCGAGGATCGCCGCCGACCATACGGGTTCCCCCGGTGTCGCGCCGATTTGCCTCCGCCCGGCGTCGGGCGCAGACTTCAGCGTCCATTCGCCCGCGTAGCCAAGCATGACCGAGCCTCTCCCTTCTTCGTCCCTGGGCCCCGCCCTGCGTCGCTGGCGCCTGCTGCACCGGATCAAGCAAACGCATGCCGCCGAATTGCTCGGCGTGGCGCAATCGACCATCTCGCGCTGGGAGTCCGGTACCCAGGCGCTGCTGGTGGAGGAACGGGCACGCCTGGAGCGTCTGCTCGGCGCCCGCCTGGAAAGCGCCGCCGACCAGGCACTGGCCCGCCTGGTCGAGGCCAACCCGCAACCCGTGCACCTGATCTGCGACCTCACCCATCGCTTGCTGGCCTGTTCGCCGGCACGCGCCGCGCAATTCGGCGTGCCTCTCGGCGAACTGCTCGACCGTTCGCTGTGGCCCTATTGCAGCGAGGAAATCCTCCGCCAGGAAGCCACCCTCGAGGAACTCGGCTGGCGCGAACTGCTGGCACCGCCGGCGCTGGAGTTCGCCAGCGGAGCGAACGCCTCGGCCATCGTGCCGATCCGGCGCAGCCGTTGCCGCTGGACCCGCATGACCCTCTCGGACGGACGCGCGGTGCGCCTGGTGGAAACCCTCTGACGTCGCCACGGATATTTTATCCATGGACCTTCAGCACCGCCGCGCCTAGGCTTGCAGGCTCGTTTCACCGGTAGCGGAGCCCGCGCCATGTCCCTCGAACTGCTGAGCAACCGCCTCGAATTCCTCCGCGAAGCCGAACGCCTGAAAGACGTCCTGCGCTCCGCGCACACCTCCTCCGGCCGCCCGGAAAGCACCGCCGAACATAGCTGGCGGCTGTGCCTGATGGCACTGGCCTTCGAGGACCAACTGGCCGGCCTGGACCTCGGCAAGGTTCTGCGCATGTGCGTGGTCCACGACCTCGGCGAAGCGATCCACGGCGACATCCCCGCCGTCGAGCAAGCGGCGCACCCGGACAAGGGCGAACAGGAACGCGCCGACCTGTTGCAGCTGACCCGTCATCTGGACACGCCGCTGCGCGATCGCCTGCTCGCCCTGTGGGACGAATACGAGCGCGGCGAGACCGCCGAAGCCCTGGCAGTGAAAGCGCTGGACAAGCTGGAAACCCTGCTCCAGCACACCCAGGGCGACAATCCGGCGGACTTCGACTATGCCTTCAACCTCGACTACGGCCGTCGCTATACCGACCGCGCACCGCTGTTCAAGACCCTGCGCGAGCTACTCGACGCCAGGACCCGACAGCGCCTCGCAGCTCGGCGCGATGCCTAGCGTTCGCGCCCAAGCAACAGCAGCCTCAGCGCCAGCCCGAGCATCAGCAGGCCGAGCAGCCGCGATTGCGCCACGGCGAACGGCCGATGGCGGCGCAGCCAGGCGCCGAGCGGACCGCTCAGGCCACCGAGCAACAGGTGGAAAAGCAGCGCCACCAGGGCCAGCACCCCGCCCAGTTGCATCAATTGCAGCGCCACCGGTCCGGCCGAAGGTTCGACGAACTGCGGCAGGAAGACCATGAAGAACAGCAATGCCTTGGGGTTCAGCAGACTGTTCAGCAGCGCGCGCAGGAACACCTGGCGCAGCGGCAGGACGCTCAGCGTTTGCGTCGGCGCGGCGGCCTTGTCATGGAGCATCCCGTAGGCCAGCCAGAGCAGGTAGAGCACCCCGGCATAGCGGATGATGTCGAAGGCCGGCGGCCAGCTCGCCACCAGCGCGGTCACCCCACTCACCGTCAGGGCCGTCAGCAGCAGATCGGCGCAGGCGATCCCCGCCGCGGCGACCGCGCCGCCACGCCACCCGAGACTCATGCCATGGCCCATGACGAAGGCCATGTTCGGCCCCGGGGAAAGCAGCAGCATCAGCACGGCGACGACGAACAGCGTCAGGGTGGGCAGACCGATCACGACGATATCCTCCGGCAGGGAACGCCAGACTAAGCCGTCGGCTCGCCAGCGCGACAGATACAGCACCAGCCGAGTTCGGCGGAACAGTGGGCCATACCTGCGTCCGCGCCAATGAATCCGGCACGCTGCCCCTGCCACGACGCGCCGCTGTCGGAGCGGCAACGGGCGAGCGGCTACCGGGACGCGCGCGGCGCGCCTCAGTACAGGCGCGCCTTGATCAGCGGCCGCAGCAGGTAGTTGAGCACGCTGCGCTTGCCGCTGAGGATGTCCACCTCGGCAACCATCCCCGGAATGATCGGCAATACCTCCTCGCCGCGCTTCAGCTGGCTGCCATCGGTCTTGATCAGCACCTGGTAGTAGGACTCCTTGCCATGCGGGGTCTCCTCCTCGATGGTGTCGGCGCTGATCTGCTCCAGGGTGCCCTTGAGGTCGCCGTAGATGGTGTAGTCGTAGGCGGTGATCTTCACCTTGGCCGGCATGCCGGGAACGAGGAAGGCCACGTCGCGCGGCTTGATCTTCGCCTCCACCAGCAGGCGCTCCTCTACCGGGATCACTTCCATGATCGGCTCGCCGGGCTGGATCACCCCGCCGCGGGTGTTGATCAGCACGGTGTTCACCCGCCCGCGCACCGGCGACAGGATCTCGGTGCGGCGCAACTGGTCCTGGCGCTGCTGGACGATCGGTTCCAGGGCGCTGAGATCGGCCTTGCGCTGGGCGCGCTCGGTATAGGCATCCTGGAAATAGGTGCTTTTCAGCTCGGTCAGCTTGCCGCTGAGGGTGGCGATGTCCTGGCTCAGCTTGAGCGCCTCCATCTGGCTCACCGCACGCTTGGCCACCAGCGGGCGAACCAGGTCGAGCTGGCTCTGCGCCAGGTGGATCTGCCGCTGGATCGCCTGGGTGCCCTCCACCAGTTTGTCGCGGCGCGACTTGAACAGCTCGCGTTCGGAACGCGCCAGCGGCCCCTCGGGATCGACGTCCGGCGGGAACTCGATGCTCTTCTTGCCGAGCACCTCGGCGTCGAGCCGGGCAATGGCCGCGCGCAGCACGCTGGCCTGGTTCGCCGACTCCTGGAAGTTGGTGAGGAAGCGCGTCTCGTCGAGGCGCACCAGCGGCTGGCCGACTTCCACCAGGTCGCCCTCCTTCACCAGCAGGCGGTCGAGGATGCCGCCCTCCAGGCTCTGGATCTTCTGGATGCGGCTGAACGGCACGACCCGACCGTCGCCGCGGGTCACCTCGTCCAGTTGCGCCCAGGCCGCCCAGCCGATGAACAGCAGCACGCAACCGAGCAGGGTCCAGAGCAGCGGCCGGTAGACCGGGTGGGTAGCCGCCAGCAACGGGTCGGCCAGCTGCCGGCGCAGGGCGGCGGCGTCGCGGTCAGAGTCCATGGTTGCCTCCTTCGGCGGCCTGCGGTGCCTGTACCTGGTTGCCCTGCACCACCTGCTCCAGCGGGCCGTCCATGATCACCCTGCCCTGGCGCAGGACCACCGCACGCTCGACCAGGGCGAGCATGCTTTTCTTGTGGGTGGTGATGACCAGGGTGCGCTTGCCCAGCCATTGCTGCAGGTAGTCGATGACCTGTTTCTCGCTGCCCTGGTCGAAGGCCGCGGTCGGCTCGTCGAGCAGCAGGATCGGAGGGTCCTGTAGCAGCACCCGGGCCAGCCCGACGGCCTGGCGCTGGCCGCCGGACAGGCTGGCGTTGCCCTGGATCGGCATGTCCAGCCCCAGCGGGTGGCCGCGGACGAAGGCGCCCAGGCCGACCCCGTCGAGGGTCTCCAGCAGTTCCTCGTCGCCCAGCGCGGCGTTCTCCAGGTTGAGGTTGTCGCGCAGGCTGCCATGGAACAGCGCCACGTCCTGCGGCAGGTAGCCGATACCGCGCTGGCGGTCGGCTGGGTCGATCTGGGTCAGGCTGACGTCGTCCAGCAGCAGGCGTCCCGCCTGCGCGTCGAGCAGGCCGCTGAGCAGGCGCAACAGGGTCGACTTGCCGGCGCCGTTGCCGCCGAGCAGCGCCACCCGCTCGCCGGCGCGGATGTTCAGGGCCTGCACGTCGACCACCGGCGGGCTGTCGCCGTGGGCCAGGCGCACGCCCTCCAGGCGGTAATGTCCCTGCAGGCGCTCCTTGTGCACGAAGCGCTTGCCCTGGGGGCGCTCCTGCTCGGCGCTCATCAGTTGGTCGAGGCCTTCCATCGCCACCTTGGTGTGCTGCCAGCGACCGAGGATGCCGGCCGCCTGCGACAGCGGTGCGATGGCCCGCGAGGCGAGGATCGAGCAGGCCACCAGGCCGCCGACGGTCATCGCGCCCTCGCTGATCCGATAGACGCCGAAGACCACCACGCCGACGTAGCAGAGCTGCTGGACGATGCTCGCCGAGTAGCTCAGGGTCGAGGCCAGGGTATGGGTCTTCATCGCCGTGCCGGCCAGTTCGCCGGTCAGGGTTTCCCACTGGTGCAGGCAGCGGCCTTCGGCGCGGGTCGCCTTGACCGTCTCCAGGTGTTCGAAGGCTTCCAGCAGCACGCCGTTCTTCATCGCCCCTTCGCGCAGGTTCTGCCGCGACAGGTGGCCGAGCAGGCGCTGGGTCAGCAGCCCCGGCAGGATCATCAGCACGCAGGCCACCAGCGGCACCCAGACCACATGGCCGCCGATCACGGCGATGATCAGCAGGAAGATCGCCACGAACGGCAGGTCGCTGATCAGCGCCGCGCTGGACGAGGTGAAGAACTCGCGCACCGACTCGAACTCCCGCACCTGGGTACTGAAGGCGCCCATCGACGCCGGCTTGGCGGCGACCCGGGTGCTCAGCACGCGGGAGAACAGCAGGGTCGAGAGTTGCAGGTCGAGGCGCTTGCCGAGCACGTTGAGCAGGTGGCCGCGCATGATCCGCAGGACCCCGTCGAGGACGATCGCCAGGGCCACGCCGCTGGCGAGGATCCACAGGGTGTCGAACGCCGCGTTGGGCACCACGCGGTCGTAGACCTGCATGGCGAACAGTGCCGAGGCGACCGCCAGGACGTTGGCCACCAGCGCCGCGGCGGTGACCTCGGCGTAGGAACGCCAGAGCCGCTTGAGCGGGCCGAAGAACCAGTGCTCGGGCAAGGCGCTGGCGTAGTCGCCGACCCGCCCGTCCGGCCGGTAGCGACACTTGGCGAAGATCGCCGTGCCACTGTACAGCGCTTCCAGCTCGGCCAGCGGCATCCTCTGGCTTCCGCCGTCGCTCTGCGGCACCAGCACCTCGGCGTGCTCGCCGTCGTTGCCCACCAGCACCAGGGCGCGGCCGTCGTCGAGCAGCAGCAGGGCCGGCAGCAGGTAGCGGTCGATCCGGCGCAACGGCTGGCGGGTGACCTGGGCGGTGATATCGGCGCGGCGCAACGCGCGGGCCACCAGGTGCAACGGCAGGCGACCGTGCTCCAGCGGCATACCGTCCACCAGCTCGGCGTCGCCGAGCGGCCGGCCGAGCTGCCGGCAGAGCAGCAGCAGGCCCTGGCGCAACGGGTCGACGATGGGGTCGTGGTTGAGGATCACGACGTTATCCGGGGTTTTCTCAGCTTCCATGATTCAGCCGGTTCTCCAATAGCGGACCCAACAGGCCGACTTGCGCGGCCGCCCGATACTCGATGCGCTTGCGTTCGATCCGCAGGTTGATCAGTTGCCGCTCTGCCTCGAACCGCTCGCGCTGCACGTTGAGCAGGTCGATCACGTCGCGCCGGCCAACCTCGAACTGTTCGCGATACAACTCGCCGACCTGCTCCGACTCGGTCACCTGCTGGGTCAGCGACTGTTCCCGCCAGCGCAGCGTGTCGCCGTTGTCGAAGAGGTTCTGCAGTTGCCGGCGGATGTCGCGCTGCATCGCGTCGGCGCTCCATTTCGCCGATTCCAGGCGCTGCTGCGCGGCGGTCGGCCGGCGGAAGTTGGAAAGCCCCTGGAAGGTGTCCATGCGGAAGCGCAGGGATACCACCGAGTCGCTTTCCGGATGCCCGCCGATCTCCCGGCGCAGCGCGCTGGCCTCCAGGTTCAGTTGCGGCAGCAGCGACGCCTTGGCCTCGCGGACCTCGGCCTCGGCGACATTGGCGTCCTCCAGGGCCTTGCGCTGCAAAGGCGATTCGCGGATCACCCGCGCCATATCGCTGGCCGCCAGGTAGCGTTGCAGCGACATCGGCTCGGGCTCCACCAGGTCGGCGGGCTCCTGGCCGACCAGGATCGCGTACTGGTTGCGCGCGTCCTGCAGGTTGCCCTTCTCCAGCGACAACTGCTCCTGGGCCCGCGACAGTTCCAGATTGGCGCGATCCAGCTCGCTGCGGTCGGCGTAGCCGTCGCCGCCGCGCGCCTGGGTCATCTCGCGGATACCGTCGAGGCGCTGGATGTGTTCGCGTACCGCCTCCACCCGGCGCTCCGAGGCGAGCACGTCGAGGTAGGTCTCGACGATATCCAGCGCCGCGTCGTCGCGCGCCACCAGCACCGCCTCGGACAGCTTGCGCTGGGTCGCGCTGGCGCTGTCGACCTTGCTCGTCACCCGACCCCAGTCGTACAGCATCTGCGACGCGGTGAGATCGTAGACGATCTCGCCGAAGTCGAACTCCTGCGGCCCCCCGGACATCGTCACGGAGGGGTAGTACCCCCCTTTGGCCATCTCCACCTCGGTGCCTGCGCGGTCCGCTTCGGCCATCGCGGATCGTACTTCCGGGTGGATCGCCAGCCCTGCCCTGACCGCCTGGTCGAGGGGCATGGCCGACGCGAACATCGGCAGGCCCAGGGAAAGGAGCCAGATGGCTCCCTTCCCATGCCGCCGTCCCTTGCGCGCGTACTGCCTGCGCCCGCGCATCAGACCACGACCTGTACCGTGTTGTCCTCGATCAGCAGGGTGGTACTGCCGAAGGTGTAGACGTCGTAGGTAATGCCGTTGATCAGTTGCGTGGTACCGGTATTCACCGCGCCCACCACGTTCAGGGTGTCGTTGTTCTCACCAGTGATCTGCAACGTGTTGTTGGCATCGGTGATGGCATCCACCTCCGCCGCGGTCAGGGTCAGCACGCTACCCGAGTCGCCCTTGCCGAGGTCGATGCGCTCGAGGTTGCTGAGCGTGCCGACGCCGACGGCGTTGTAGTCGAGGTCGATGCCGTTGGCCAGGACCAGGGTGTCGAACCCGGCGCCGCCATCGATGCTGACGAAATCGGTCGCGGTGATCTGGATGGTGTCGTTGCCGTTGCCGGCCACCACGTGATCGCCGGTGCCCACGTTGAAGATCAGGTCGCTGCCGTCGCCGCCGTTGATGTGCTCCGAACTGCCGTTGGCGCCGGACAGCACGTCGTCGCCGGAAGTACCGTTGACATCGATCTGGCCGATGTTGAGCGACAGTCCGTTGGGGGTCAGGGTGATCCCGTAGGCGGCGCTGTCGTTGCCGTTGCTGTCGGTGGACACCAGGTTGAACGAGATCTGCGAGCCGAGGTTGAGGATGTCGGTGATGTTCAGCCCCAACTGGGTGAGGATGGTCGGGCTCAGCAGGTTCAGCGAGAAGTTGCCGGACGAGTCCGCCTGGATCGGCAGCAATTCGACGTTCAACGCCGGGGTGATGACCCGGATCACCACGCTGGAGTTGGGCTCGGTGGTGCCGCTGAAACCAAAACGCGGGTTCAGCGGGTTGAGGCTGACGTCGAGGCCGAAGTTACCGATGGTCACCGGTTGCTCGAT
The DNA here is from genome assembly GCF_005503585.1 of Pseudomonas sp. 2VD. NCBI lineage: Bacteria > Pseudomonadati > Pseudomonadota > Gammaproteobacteria > Pseudomonadales > Pseudomonadaceae > Pseudomonas > Pseudomonas sp. 2VD. The sequence goes on along the minus strand of NZ_SCND01000074.1, from coordinate 1,525 downwards.
GCTGGTGCCGATGCCGATGCTCGCCGTGTTGCTCGGGTTGCCGGCCGGGTCGCGACCGACCACCGACACCTGGGCATTGAGCAACTGGTCCCAACTGAAGTCGATATCCAGGTCGGTGAGCAGGTTCAGCGACGCCAGCCCGCTGTTGTCGGCGGTCACCGTGGCGGTGGCGGTCACCCCGCCGACGTCGACGGTGACCGTCAGCTCGGTGCCCGGCTCCGCCGAGATGGTCAGGATGTTGCCGACCAGGGACAGCACCGGGGTCGCCGGCGGAATGGTGTCGATGGTGAACGGCACCGGGGTCGACGCGGTGCCGCCGTTGATGTCGGCGGTGACGGTCGAGGCGCCCTCCGGGAACGGGCCCATGCCGCCGGGAGGCGTCAGGGTCAGGGTCAGGTTGCCGGCGGCGATGTCGCCGGCGGTGAGGGTATGGCTGACCTCGGCCTCGTAGCCGTTCTGCCCGGCGAACTTGACCGTGACCACCTGGCCGACCTGCATGGTCGGACGGACCGTCACATCGACCTGGATGCCGTCGCCGATCTCCGCGGCGTTGATCCAGGTATCGGCGGCTTCCGGCACGCTGATGGTCGGCGGCGCCAGGTCCGGCGCGTTGATGGTGGCCGGCCCGCTGACGTTGCCGGCGGCGTCCACGGCAACCCCAGCGATCAGTTCGCCGGTGATCAGCGGCGGCGCGAACGGCAGGCTGAAGTTGCCGGCGCCGTCGACGGTGACCGTGATCGGGTTGGCGGTGTCGCCGTTGACCACGATGCGCACCTGGCTGTTCGGCTCGGCGGTGCCGGTCAGCAGCGCGCCGTCGGCGCTGATGCTCAGCAGCGGAGCGGACGGCGCCACCGAGTCCACCGTGGTGCTGGCCGGACCGCTGGCGTTGCCCGCGGCGTCCTCGGCGACGGCGTTGATCACCGTACCGTTGGCCAGCGGCGTGCCGGGGGTGAAGGTCCAGTTGCCGCTGCCGTCGGCGGTGGTCTCGCCGATCGGGTTGCCGTTGCCATCGGTGAGGATCACCTTGGCGCCGACCTCGGCGGTCCCGGTGATCACGCTGCCGTTGCTGGCATTGATCACCGGCGTGGCCGGTGCCACCGTGTCCACCGTGGTGCTGGCCGGGCCGCTGGTATTGCCGGCCGGGTCCTGGGCCACGGCGTTGACCACCGTGCCGTTGGCCAGCGGCGTGCCCGGCGTGAAGCTCCAGTTGCCGCTACCGTCGGCAAGGGTCTGGCCGATCGGGTTGCCATTGCCATCGGTGAGGATCACCCGGACGCCGGGTTCGGCGGTGCCGCTGAGTTCGACACCATTGCTCGGGTCGATCACCGGAGTGGCCGGAGCCACCGCGTCCACCGTGGTGCTGACCGGACCGCTGGTGTTGCCGGCGGCGTCCTGGGCCACCGCGTTGATCACCGTGCCGTTGGTCAGCGGTGTGCCCGGAGTGAAGCTCCAGTTGCCGCTGCCATCGGCGGTGACCTGCCCTATCGGGTTGCCGTTGCCGTCGGTCAGGGTCACGGTAGCGCCC